>NZ_JBEPWZ010000055.1:0-14463 GCF_041642155.1 Fodinibius sp. | reverse complement strand
TCTACTATCTATAATCTACTGCTAACCCTCCAAAGCAGCCGGTTCCTGTACCGCACCAGCTGCTTGTTTTCATAGTTGGCAAAGGCGGACAGATCCTCCGGGGATGCGGTCACAAGCAGGGGCTGCCGGGTAGTAAAATGTTCAAAAAGAGAATCGCCGGAAGCCGTGGTGATGGTCTCCAGGGGCTGGTCGGCCGGCTCCAGCAGGCTGCCGTGTACAAAGCCCCTTATTTTATCCGGGAGCTCAATCTGGTACCATGCCCCGGTGGCCCCCAGAATTCGAACGGCTGCGTGACGAGTCAGGCTGGTCAGAGGAGGATCCTGGGTGGAGGGCAGGGGGCGGATGTTTGCTTTTGCGTTTTGAACCCGCCCCCAGGCCCCAATCAGCGAGGGGTCCACACTGGGATCGTCTGGAGAAGCGCTGGGGTCGTCAATAAAGGGGAGGGGATTCACCGCTCCGCGGTCATAAATGCCGAAATGAAGATGAGGTGGGGTGGTGCGGGCATTGCCGGAGTTGCCTACCAAACCAAGCGTATCTCCCACCTGAACGGATTGTCTCTGCCGGGCTACGATGGAATCCAGATGGGCATAGTAAAGCGACCGGCCCGTGGCGCGGAGCCATACGATATTTCCCCCGAGGTTACTGGTACCGGTTCGCGATACTCGTCCCTCTGCTGCCGCAATAACAGGCGTTCCCCGGTCTGCAAAAATATCAACGCCTTCATGCCGGCGTGCTCCCCCGTCACGCGAGGCTCCCCAGAAACTTTTGATGTCAGATACCCCCGCCCCCGCAACCGGAAAATCCATGGACGGCTGATCGGTGAGGGAGAGGGTCAGCGATCCGCTGACCAGGAGTTCGGGTTGCATGCGCAGGATGACCGTATGGGTGCGATCACTTTCATAGTGGAGCAACGAATCTTCCGCGGATGTTATGCGGGTCCGCTCTTCATCTTCATCCACGGAAAACAAATCCAGAAAAACCTGGTGCGTGGTATCCGTTCGGGACATGCGGGCATTTAGAATCCGTCCTTCTTTCATATCTATTTCCCAGGAATAGGCGACGGGCTCATCTCTAAAATAGGTTACGGTAGCCTTGTGTGGAATAGCGGTTTCCACCGGTTGGTAGAGCGCCGAATCTCCGGCCTCAATCCATTCCCGGACCATCGGCTTATCCGCCAACTTGCTGTCCAGCAGTGCTTTTTGGTAGGCCTCGCGGGGACTGTCGGATTCAAAGGTCCGTTTAACGGTCCTGCAGCTCTGTATGAGCAGGGCCATGACAGCAGCGATTCCAACAATTAAAACAGTTGTCTTTTTCATGACCAGGGGGACTTACATTCATATTCAGCCATTGTTATGAACAGATAACAGGATATATTAATTGCTCTGTAATTAATGCTTTATAAGCTTTATTTTGAGCGCTACAGCCAACGCTTAAACAAAATAAGAAAAAATTTTATGAAAGGATCCGTACGAGTACGATTTGCACCGTCGCCCACCGGCCTATTGCATATTGGTGGATTACGCACAGCGTTATATAATTATTTATACGCAAAGGGACACCAGGAGGGGGTGTTCGTACTTCGCATCGAAGATACCGATCAGGCTCGCTACGTTGAAGGGGCGGAAGAAGATATAGTAGAATCCCTGAAATGGGCGGGGATGAAGGTGGATGAAGGTCCCGGCAAGGGCGGTGAATTTGGTCCCTACCGCCAGAGCGAGCGCAAGGGAGGGTATGAAAAATATGCCGAGCAGCTGGTGGAGCAGGGACACGCCTATTATGCCTTTGATACACCCGAAGAGCTGGAAGACATGCGGGAACGTCTGAAAAAATCCGGCAACCCGTCCCCCAAGTATGATGCGATCACGCGCATGTCGATGAAAAACAGTCTTACGCTTCCCCGGGAAGAAGTGGACCGGATGCTGGAAGAGGGAGAGGAATATGTAATACGGCTGAAAGTACCTCGGCGCGAGACCATTCGTTTTGAAGATGAAATTCGCGGGTTTGTGTCATTTGAGAGCAAGGGACTGGACGACCAGGTACTGCTGAAATCCGACGGCATGCCCACCTACCACCTGGCCAATGTTGTGGATGATCACCTGATGGAAATTACCGACGTCATACGGGGTGAGGAGTGGCTCAGCAGTGCGCCCAAGCATATCCTGATGTACGAGTATTTTGGATGGGAGCCGCCCCGGATGGCCCACCTGCCGCTGATCATGTCGCCCAGCGGCGGCAAGCTTTCCAAGCGGAAGGCGGAAAGCGAGGGCATCCCCATTAACACCCGCGATTATATTGAACAGCAGTTCGAGCCCGAGGCGCTGGTGAACTTCCTGGCTTACCTGGGATGGAGTCCGGGGGATGATTCGGAGTTGCATACAATGGATGAGCTGATCGAGTTGTTTTCCCTGGACCGTGTGAGCAAGGGCGGCGCGGTGTTTGACTACAAAAAGCTGATATGGTATAACGAGCATTACCTGCGGGAGAAGTCCGCCGACGAGCTGTATCCCCGTGTCAAAGCTATCGCAGAAGAGCATGGGATTGCCCCTGATGAGGCCTATATGAAAGAGATCATCCCGCTGATGAAAGATCGCGTGAGCAAGATCGAGGATTTTGTAACAATGGGACGCTTTTTCTTTGAAGATCCCGAAGAATATGAGGAGCGAGCGCTGAAAAAATGGAAAGACAACAGCGCAGAGCTGCTCGGTGCCTATGTCGGGAAACTCAAGGACATGGATGAAGAGGAGTTCGAGGCCGGGAAGCTGAAAGATAAGATCAAGGAAGTGATCAGCGAATATGATGTCGGATTCGGTCCCCTGATGATGCCGCTGCGCGTAGCCGTTTCGGGGATGGGATACGGGCCGGACCTGACCCCTACCATCGAGCTGCTGGGGAAAGAGACTACCATTCGCCGTATCGAGACGGCTATCGAGCGGCTGGGATAGGGGGAAAAGGGGGGATTAGTTATAGAAAATTAAATAAAGAAAGAAAGTTGGATGAAGCGGAACATACTCTTTGCGGGAGCCGGCCTTATTATCTTATGGGTGATAACGGTCGCAGGACACGCGGCTCCCGGGTTCTTCTCATCGGTCCCGCAGATTGCTCCTAAAGGAGGTATTACCGGTTCCTGGCTCAGCATCCTGCCGCCTTTGGTTGCTATCGGCATAGCCCTCGTGTTTCGCCAGGTGCTTTTCGCCCTTTTCCTGGGAATCTGGTGCGGGGCTTTTCTGGCCGGGGACCTTTCGTTCCCGGGGGCGTTTACCAGCTTCTTTACGGCGCTCAGCGGCTATATCGTACCGGCAACGGCGGATGTCAGTCATATGAGCATCATTATTTTTACCCTGCTCATCGGGGGAATGGTCGGCATCATTACCGATAACGGGGGGACGCGGGGCATTATCAGGAAAATTACGAAGTTTGTGCGCACCAAAGTACACGGGCAGCTTGTGACCTCCCTGATGGGATTTGTCGTCTTTTTTGATGATTATGCGAATACCATGGTCGTGGGCAATACCATGCGTCCCCTGACCGACAAGCTGCGCATTTCGCGTGCCAAGCTGGCTTACCTGGTGGATGCCACCGCGGCGCCGGTGGCAACCATCGCTCTTGTCAGCACCTGGATCGGCGCCATGGTGGGGTTTATCGCCGATGCAGAGGAAAAGATGCCCAATTTCAATGAGTCGGCTTATGCCGTTTTTATCAATTCCCTGCCCTACAACTTCTATGCTTTTTTTACGATCTGTTTTGTATTGGTGATTGCCGGATCCGGCCGTGATTTTGCTTCCATGCTGAAGGCCCGCATCAATCTGTACAAGGCCAAGCACAATCCTGCGCTCGACACCTACAACCTGTGGAAAGATAAAATTGCAGACGATGAAAAGAAGCAGATGACCTCACATTGGAGCAACGCGGCCCTGCCCATTCTGACCCTTATTTTCGGTACGGTGGGGGGACTTTTTCTGACGGGGGAGGGCAGCAGCGTCCAGTCTGTTATTGAAACGGCCGACTCCTATAAAGCGCTGCTTTGGGGATCGCTTATCTCGATTGCCGTAGCCGTGGCCATGACGCTCGGAAAAAAACTGCTGGCGGTGGATGAAATGCTGGAGGGCATGATGGAAGGGATGCATACCATGTTTGACGGTCTGCTGATCCTGGTGATGGCGTGGGCGCTGAGTGCCATCACCATAGAGTTAGGCACCGCTGACTACCTGATGTCGGTTTTCGGGGAGACCCTGAACCCTTACTGGCTGCCTGCCCTTGTTCTGCTGCTCTCGGCATTGACTTCCTTTGCCACGGGATCCAGTTGGGGGACGATGGGTATTCTCATGCCGCTTGTGGTACCGCTGGCCTGGGAAATCGGCATTAGCAGTGGCCTGGCTGATGCGATGACCCACGAAATTATTTATGCGAGTGTAAGTGCCGTGCTGGGCGGTTCGGTCTGGGGGGACCACTGTTCGCCCATTTCCGATACGACCATTCTAAGTTCGATTGCCACCCAGTGCGACCATGTGGAGCATGTGAACACGCAGCTGCCCTATGCCATGATTGTGGGAATCATCAGCATTATCGCCATGGCCGGCATATTGGTGGCTGGCATTCCCTGGTGGATTATCTATCCCGCTGGAATAGCCGTTATTGTGGCTATTATCTATAAATTTGGCACCGTTCCCGATCCGGAAGAATACGCCCCCGAGGGAGAAAAGGGCGCGGTTACGGCACTGGATTAGTTGTTGGCATCATCATCGATTCGGGACAAGGGTGAATTCAAACCTGTTTTCCTCTGTCACCTCCTGCGTGCCGGCTTTAAAGCGGCGTTCGATAAATGTGACCTCGTCCTCCCGGCTGATAAGAAGAACGGTAGAACACCGGGTGCCATAGTTGTCGCTCTTGATAAAAACAGGAGATACTTTTTTTTCGATATCTTTGGGGATTCCCGTGTTGGGAAGCTGATCTTCCGGTGCTTCGACGTCATCAGCGAGAAGATCAAAAAGCGCCGTTTCAGAAATGTGGGGTTGTTGAACAATGTGCTGCAGCTGACTTTTTGCCCGTTCTACCTTGGGCCACGGGGTATCCAAAAGGTGATTGCTGAGTCCGTAGATACCCGCAGTGAGCTGTTGCATCGATTGCTGCTGGTTAGAATAGTAGCATAGATCGTCGGCGCTTCCCACCAGGAGATTGAACCCGTCGTATTGATCCGCTGTTTGGTCCACCTGCTCGAGATAGGCTTCCGGAGGTTCGGATTGTTTGAGAAAATCGAGCACCAGATGTCCCCGGCTGGGCGGATCTTCTTTGGATATGCCGGGATCCCTGTAATTGGTAATGGCAGAAAATCTTCCGCATCGGGTGATCCCCATCCATGTTCCCCCGGCTTTTAAATCTTTTCCGGCCAGGATATTGCTTTTGGTGTCCCAAAACCGGGCAGCGCGGGTGGGTCGCCGGTAATCTTCATCCCGGTTGGCTGCTACGATTAGCTTATGGCGGGGATGCTTATGATTTGCAAAGACAAGCAGGCACATATAATTAAAAAAAAATGCTTTTTGTCGCTTTATGTTTTAATCAATCATATAAAACAATATTCGATAAATATTAATTCTCAAAACATTTTCACATATTCAACGTGAGATAAATAGATAAAAACATGTCACCTAAAATCTGTAAGTGAATTTTACTACTCGAGAATATGGCCTTTTACTAACCGGACTGCTGGGTGCGGTGTGGTTTTTTGTGATGTATCCCTCGCAGGATCCACGCAGTGTGCTGGATCTCACTATGGAAAAAAATGAGATCCAGCAGAAGGCAGCGCAACGACTGGAAAGCTTTGGCTATGCCGTCCAACAGTTTGAGCCGGAAGTAACCTTCGGGGTAAATAGTGAGTTCCTGGATACTCTCCAGCAACAAATAGGCCGCCCCGAGCTGATCAGACAAATGAAAGCGGGGGAAATCGAAAACATTGCTCCCTTTTACTGGCAGGTTACGTTTAGTCCAACCATTGACCGAAGGCAGAATATATCTGGTTCTGGCATGTCTGAGGGAGAAGAGTCGCCCGGGAGCGATGATGAGGAGATTGAAATGCGTCTTGATATGCAGGGCAGGTTTATCGAGATGCTGAATCCTCGTTCCATCGTGCCCCTGCAAGCGGTTAATCGCCGGGCTCTGGCCTCAATATTTGATACCGGACAGGAGGCGGAAAAGTACCTGTCAACGTTAACGGATTCCCTGCTGACCCAGCAGGTTATCATTGATGTGCAACGCAGCAGCCGCAGGGTGCAGAGCCGGGAAGGCACTGCTTTATCACGGCTGGAAACCAGCCTTAAGCAGAAACGCCCCTTTAGGTTGTTTGAAGAAGATATATTTAAGATGGGTTCTTATTACCTGTCGCAGACAGGGTGGGAGATCTCACTCCTGCGCAGCGACACGATTCGGACGGGTCGGCTTGGCAACAGCAATATAAGTACCGCCACCGTCCGGTACGAGTGGACGAATCCCGCACTTGGAAAGCAACAGAGCATCGATGTTCGTCTTATGGCGACCGGGGGACTGATCGGCGTGAGTTCGGCATACAGCCTCGGCGACACAGAGGGTACCAGTTACCGTCAAATATGGCCGGTCTTGCGTAATGCGCTGATCTTCCTGTTTTGCCTGGCCGGAATTATCATTTTCTTTTTCCGGATTCGCGCCCGCGCCATTGATACCAAACCGGCCTTAATAGTGGCTATTCTGGGCGGGAGTGCGGCAGCAATAGCTATGCTTTTATCGATTTTTCCTCAAGTCAATTTTATTACGGATCCCGACAGCTGGACCACCAGTATTATGATACTGATAGGAGTGGGAATATCGGGTGCCGCCGCCTCCCTGGCTTTCTTTGTCTTTTCTGCCATCGGTGATTCTATCACCCGCCAGCACTGGCCCGAAAAACTCAATCTCTATGATTATTTGCGCCAGGGCATGATCTTTAACAAGCCTATTGGCTATTTGATGATACGATCAATAACTCTCGCCTTTATATTGGCGGGGGTATTGTCTCTTATGCTATGGCTTATTCCTTATTTATATATCGACATATCCCAGGTTTTTTTACATGAACAGGCTCTGTGGCCCCCCCTGTATCTTATGTTGTATAACGGCTGGGCGGCGCTGAGTATCGTTCTGGGTATTTTTTTAGTACTCGGGGGACAAGCGTACGCGCAGACGAAAAACAAGGTTATAACTTCGGCTATCATGGTATTCGCATGCACGATCATAGCACCGATTGTGGGCAACTACGGGCCTGTGGCACAAGAGGTGTTGATAGCTGTGGTTATCGGTACGGCGCTGGTACTGATCTATCTCCGGTGGGATGCGATAACGTTATTACTAAGCTATTTTCTTTTTCTCGGACTTGTTCGCACCAGTACCGGCTGGATAGTGGAGGGGACCATGGACGGGTACATCTTTGTCTTTTTTATGACGGTGATGGGATTGCTCTTCCTGTTTGGGATATGGGCATCCCAGCGAGGGAAAGAGGCCCAGGCACTATCCGGGTTCATCCCCGATTATGTAGAAGAGCTGGCCCAGGAAGAACGCATCAGGCAGGAACTTCAGATTGCCCGTGAAGTCCAGGAGTCTTTTTTACCGGTTAAAACACCGCAATTCGAGCATCTTGAGCTGGCAGCCTTGTGTAAACCAGCCTATGAGACGGGTGGTGATTATTATGATGTTATCAGACTGGATGACAACCGGATAGCGGTGACTATCGGAGACGTTAGTGGGAAGGGCATTCAGGCTGCTTTTTATATGACGTTTGTCAAAGGAATATTACACAGTTTATGCCGCGAAATAGAATCACCGGCAGAACTCCTGAAGAAAACAAACCGAATTTTTTGTGATAATGCCAACCGCGGCGTCTTTATTTCCCTGGTATATGGAATCATCGATCTGTCGAGGAAGGAGTTTTACTTTGCACGGGCGGGACATAATCCCGTTCTCCATGTCGGGACACGGGCGGGAAAAGTCGACGAGCTCCGGCCATCGGGACTGGGGATCGGGCTTGCTACGGGCAGTGCCTTCGACGATACCATTGAAGAAATAACATTGAAGCTCGACAGTGATGATCTGCTCATTCTTTATACGGATGGCATTGTAGAGGCCCTGAACGAAAACCATACCTTTTACGGCAGCCATCGCTTTAATAACTTACTGGCCCGGCAGGAGAATGTCTCGGCGGCTGGTATTTTAGATACCGTGGCAAAGGATCTAAAATCATATATCGGTCGCGCCAAACAACATGATGACATGACCATGGTTGTCATGAAAATGAAGAAATAAGTCTCATTTTTAGCTGTAATCGAACGTTGATATTAATATATTGGCAGAGTTATAAAATTAGTGACTATCGACATCTATTATGGTATTGAGTCAAGCTATTGAAGATTATCTGAAAGCCATTTATACGCTGCAGTCCGGGGGAAATCGAGCCTCAACGACCCAGATTGCAAAATCCCTGGAGGTATCTTCGGCTTCGGCTACGAATATGATCAAGCGCCTGGCCAAAATGGGGCTGGTGGATTACCAGTCCTACAAAGGATCGGTACTTACCAGTTCGGGGAAAAAGATTGCCCTTGAAATTATTCGTCATCACCGCCTGCTGGAGCTTTACCTGCTGGAAGTGATGGGCTATTCGTGGGATGAAGTACACGATGAGGCGGAGAAGCTGGAACACCACATTTCCGAACAGTTTGAAGACAAGATTGCCAACCTGCTGGATGATCCGACGCACGATCCGCACGGCGATCCGATTCCCACGAAGGAAGGACTGATGCCCGAGATGAATACCCGGCCCCTTGTTGAGGCGGAAGCCGATCAACGCTACCTCGTGAGCCGGGTGAAAGACCAGGACCCGGAAGTACTGCGCTACCTTGAAAAAATCGGACTGTTGCCGGGGGTAAAGATCAGCATAAAAGAAAAAGCACCGTTCAAGGGACCCATTACCCTGCGGGTGGAAAATGAGGAACAGGTTATCGGAAATGAAGTGGCCCGCAATATTTTTATCGCGGAGATGTAGGAACCCGGCTGGCTTAACAGTACGATTCTTTAGTTCCGGTATATTCCCGACTCAGATCCTACGACAAAAACGCGCAGAAAAGGAGTAATGTCACCCGGAGAATTCTTGTGATGCTGTATAGCGGATAGAAATGGTGCCCGGGCCGGAAAGCAATGGTTTTATCTACTCTTGGGTGAGTCATACGGGTTAAAAATCGTTCTCTTTTTGAAAGGTCTCAAACGACTGGCGGTGGTAGGCCCCGGTCGCAATATATGCCAGCAGAGGCTCCAGTGTTTTTGCATCCAGGAAGCCCGTTACATGGAGGAGGTACTTCCCCTGGGCGTTCAGGAATACAATGGTCGGTACTTGCCGGGCTCCGAGCTTTTGAGCAAGTCTCAGCGAACCGAGTTTTTGTCCCCGGTAATGATATACCGCTTCCCGGTCGTCGCGATTGATGCGCGTTAGAACGAACTGACCAGATAATTCGGGAGCCAGTGCGGGATAGACTTCCTTTTTCAATTTACGGCACCAGCCGCACCAGGGCGCCCAGACGTCCACAAGCACGGGACGCTTGCTGCTATCTGCCGTGACAAGCGCTTTTTCAAGGGGAAGCCACCGGAGTTCCTGGGAATGGACCGGGCGGGGAACGACCAAAAGCAGGGAGATAGAGATAGATATAGATACCGCAAGCAGGATAATCCCGTACGTACGGCCTATTCCAATTCTTGTTGCTGTATGTCTCATGATCTGTTCTCCGTTTAACGATCTAATCATTGCATGGTACTTCGGCAGCCTTCATTGCTGCGCGGTTCATGGTGGTTTTCTGGCTAATTGTAGTGCCATCGGATTTATCGAAGATTAAGCCGTACCCCGAGCCCCAGGGTTCGTCCCACAACAGGTCCCCAGGTATAAATGGTATCAAAATCGGGACTGAAAGGCGATGCTGCGTCCACCAGCGGGCTGCCCTGGGTATAGTCAAAAAGGTTTTCTGCCGAAAAATAAGCCTCGAATCCCACCCCGCGTGAGCTGTTTACGTCTGTAAATTCTTTTGTGAGCTTAAGGTCGTGGGTGGCATGGGCGGGGGACCACCGGTCACGCCCGAAGTCCTCTACGTAGTTGTCCGGCATTCGCTTGGGACCTACCAGGTTTGCCGTATAATCCAGTGACAGTCCCCACCGAAACCGGTAGGTTAGGCCGAGGGTCCCGGTATAACCCGGGGCGTAGGTGAGTGCCCTGCGTTCATTGTTTTCGTTGGTAAATACATCCATCAGCGTGAAGCCGGCATTGTAGGTGAGCGGGATCGATGTAAAATTTTGTTCGATACTAATTGAGGCTCCCCGCGTTACAGAATGACCATCGAGGTTTTCATACACGATTAAATTGGGATCCCGGTCGTAGTCCGGGATAATTTTATTAGAGAAACGGGTATAAAATCCGTCCATGCCGACGGTCATGGGATTGCTGCCGAAATAGATAATATGCTCCACGCTCGCAGTAATGCTCCGGGACCGCTCCGGTTCGAGGTCCTCCGTAAAGACCACCTCGCGTGAACCGGTGAGGGCCGCATGATCTTCGGTAAAGACATTCACAACCCGGAAGCCGGTACCGCCGCTGATCCGCACCGTGGTCCGTTCCGAGGGACGGTATTTCGCTGACAAGCGCGGGGCTGTAATGAGGCCGTGTTCGGCATGATGATCGAATCGCAGTCCGCCTAACAGCGTTACGTCCCCCAGCGAAAGTTCACTCTGTGCAAATATACCGGGAATAAAACGCCGGTCTGGGTTCCCCGAGGTTGCGGGCGTATTGTCATGGTAGGTTTGATAACGAACGGTGGCCCCTGCCAGCAGTTGCCATGCCCCGGTAAGTTGCTGGTCCCAGGTAGCTTGTCCATATATAATGCCCTGCCGGGCATCGTAGTGTTCGGTTCCGTAGTAGCTGTCCTGATCGTGGTAGGTGAGGGCCCCGCTGATACGAAGCTGCTGGTTCAAGCCCCGGGGACGCAATTCGGTCAGGAGTTCAGCCCGCCGGGTATAGATCGATTCACCGTAGACCTCGCCGGATCCCCGCAGGTCCCCGGTGTACGCTCGTACCCCGCCCGTACGTTTTTCATCATACAGTTTTGTGGCTATGCTCCATAGCTGATCGCCCCTTTTCCCGGTTACGATTCCTTTCCCGAAGAGGGCCACGCGCGAGCGTTTGGGCACGTCGTTAAAGCCGTCGTTGTTTTCGTCAAAATAGTGCTGCATGCGGAGTATATCCCCGCTAACAAACCCCTTGAACCGTCCCGATTGCGGAGAGCCGGCCAGGTTAAGATTTCCCTCCCTGGTACTTTTTCCATACATATCAGCTGTAAAGGAAGGGGTGTTGGCAGGATTTTTGGTAATAATATTGACCACCCCGCCGAGTGCCTGGGTGCCATAAAGGGTAGACTGGGGACCTTTGATGACTTCCACCCGGTCTATAATAGAGGGGCTGATGCCGTTGAGGCCATAGACCGAGGCGAGGGCCCCCATGAGGGGCATGCCATCGATGAGGACCGCTGTATTGGGGCCTTCCACCCCGTTGATCCGGATGGCGTTCGTACCGCAGACACCGCAATTCAACTGGGTCGAAAGTCCGTTTACGCTGCCAATGAGATCCATGATATTGGAACTTGTTTTTCCCTGCTGCAGGCGCCTGGCATTGATGACCGAGACCTTGACCGGCGACTCCTTGACATAGGTCTCCCGCATCGTACCCGTAACCACTACCTGCTCCAGTTCCTCCACTTTTGGTTTCAGGCGGATCGTGAGCGTCTGCGGGATATCTTTCTCCACTGTTATTTTTTCTTGATGCCGCGCAAATCCCACGGCTGAGACTACCAGCTGATACGCTCCCGGGTCAATAGTTGAAAGTAAAAACCGGCCGTCAGCATCCGTGGAGGTCCCTTTCCGGGTTTCGAGAAGGGCCACGTTGGCACCGGCTACAGCTTCGCCTTCACTGCTAACGGTTCCCTGAATCGTCCCGGTTTGGGCCTGAAGGGCATTTGCGAGTAACAGAAAAAACGATAATCCTAATAGCCGCAACATGATATTTATCCACTTAATTAATCTTTTAGTCGTATCTAATTTTAATATAAGATTTATAAATTATTTAGCCAAGGCTAAAAATTAAGTTGTGTAAAACTTCAATTAGGAAGGGGTCCGGTATTTTTCGTTTGTTTTATTTTTCCTTGTGATGCAGGTGGGCTGGTGAATAAAGGAGGCAAGGCGCAGGCCCCACGCACTGTATTATTCAATTGATGCTTCTCCCTTGTTTTAGTGTCCCGCTGTGGCTTGTCCCCGCCTTACCCAGTCTTTATTTATGCCTGAAAGGAGATTCTTTATCAGCAGATGCGGGCCCATTAAATAATACGAGAAGAGCGGGCACCAGGCAGCAACAACCTATACCACGGTCTCTTCTAAGGTCTCGTCGATACGGCTGCTCTTTTCCTGAGATTGGAAAGGACCGAGCGAAGGATTCTTTTGCCTTTGCAGCCCCCGCTTTTTCCGTTCCCGCTGCAGCCATATGATAAATCCAGTAATCGATAAGATCGCGGGCGCTAACCCGAAGAGGCAATAGAGGATCTTGATGATGATGCCTCCCCAATCCCCGAAATGAAGCGGGTAGGTAAAACTCAGAAGATGGGTGGTAACCGGCTGATTCCGGACAAAGAAGGCGTTGCTTTCCCTTCCGGTTTCCGGATCAAATTGCACATAATTTGAAAACTCGTAGTGGATGGGCAGGTCGGAATCCATGTGGCCGTACAGCGTAATCTGGCGGTCCGGCTGGGCAGGCATGCGCATGTAAGAAGGATCAAAGCCGGGATGAGACTGCCGGGCCGTTTCCATCACTTTGTCCAGGGAGGCTTCCACCGCGGGCGGATCGGGAAGGGAAGGGGAATCGCCATCTGACTGCAGATGAGTCTGGACGATAATCAGCATGATCACTACGCCCGTGACAGCCGTTATCAGGTTAAAGATAAGCGCCCAGACGCCCACGGACCGATGCAGTTCCGAAGAGGTAGACTGCAGGTTCCGGAAACGGGGTCGTATTTTAAAGGTAAGTACTCTTTTTATGGCTTTGCGGTAAAACCAAAAGCCGGTAATGAGGGAGCCAATAAACATTAGTCCGGCGATAAGCAGAATAATTTCGCCTGTAAAGCCGGAATGCAGCTGATAGTGGAGCTTGAGCATCCAATAGGAGAACGTACTTTCGCTATCGAGGTCCCGCATAATGTCACCCGTCACCGGATGCAGGTACAAGTATCGCCGGTCATCAGGCCGGCGGATTTCCGCCTCGATAGCCCGGCCCGCTTTGTCGGGAATAACCGTAAACCGAACATCCCAGTTGGGGTGTTTCCGGGTAATGGAAGTATAGGCGTTGTCAAGGGATACCGGCTGGTCGGAATTCGGCTGGTGAATAACATCGCGCTGGATGAACTGTTCGATTTCATCGTCAAAAACCAGTATAGAACCGGTTAAACCCATGATGAGAATAAAGATACCGGCGATAAGGCCGAGCCACTTATGGATAGAAAGAAGAAATCGTTTGTTCATAGATAGATAAAAGCCGCCGAACCAACCGGCGGCTTACCGGATAATTTTTTTAGAGCAGAACGGTCAGCGTCGCATTCACTCGCGCGCCCGGACCTTTGGCATAGCCCGTGCCAAAAGCGGCCCCGGCCCACTGAGAAATAGCGGGGTAGTAATCCGTATTCAGCAGGTTTTCGACGGCCAGGCTGAAAGAACCGAAAGGCAGTTCATAGCTCGACGTCAGATCAAATAGCGTATAGGCATTGACGTTATTCTTGTAGGCGGCGAAGCTCCCGTTCTCCAGTCGTTCAAATCGATTTCGTTCGGTGGAATGGATCAAGCTGGCCCGGGTACTCAGCCGTGACGTGAACTGGTATTCCGCATAGGCCGTAAATTTCGGCGGGGAAATCCGGCTGTTGGCAAGAAATTCATCGACCGGATCGGTATAGCTGCCATTATTATTATTGTCAGTGCGTCCCTCGGTGAAGGTATAGGAAGCTCCGACGGCCAGCTTGTTAGTGGGACGGGCATGGGCGCTTACTTCGACGCCGTATACGATTTCCGGAGACCGTACGATGCCCAGGTTCCCATCTTCATCCTCCTGGTAGGAGGCGCCGAGATCGGAGGTGCTCACAAAGCCGGATATGGAACCCCGGAAGATGTCGAACGAGCTATTTACCCCTAATTCATAGTTTTGTATGATGACCGGCTCCGGGTCAATTCGCTGAACGGTCGTAGATTCGGTTGCGCTTCGAAGGGTGCGTCCCAGGTCGGCCACCGAAAATCCCTGCGAAACACTCACAAACGGGTTGAAGGCACTGAATTTTTTAAAGCTGAGTCCCAGGTTATAGGTCAACGCGCTGTAGTCAAGCGAACCGCCCGCAATATCCACGC
>NZ_JBEPWZ010000054.1:9173-14957 GCF_041642155.1 Fodinibius sp. | reverse complement strand
ATCCTGCAGCCTGCGAGCGAAGAACGATTGTCTCCGGTGAGGATTTGCGGAAAGTGGTTTTTGCAGGAAAGGGGGGCAACCGGCGTCCGGTGAAAACCGGTATCAGCGATAATATGGATTTCCAGATCATATCGGGTGTTGACGAGGGGGAAGATATCGTGATTGGCAGCTATCGGATTCTGCCGGTGATCTTTCTGACGGGGATAATAATATTAGAGCAGAATAAATAATCGTAAATTTACCAGCAGGTAAGAATACTATGGCAGAACCACTTATTGAAATTCGGGAACTGATGAAGATTTATCAGATGGGCAACCAGGAAGTGAGGGCACTTGACGGGGTAACCTTCGACGTACAGGAAAATGAATATATTGCCATAATGGGCCCGTCCGGTTCCGGCAAATCAACGATGATGAACCTTATCGGCTGCCTCGATACGCCCACCCACGGAACGTATATTTTAAACAACCAGGACGTGAGCGAGCTGGAAGACGCTGAGCTTGCGGAAGTCCGCAACAGGGAGATCGGTTTTGTCTTCCAGACCTTTAACCTGTTGCCCCGTACCGATTGCCTGTCAAACGTTGAGTTGCCTCTTATCTATTCCGGTATTAAGACAGCCGAACGCCACAGGCGGGCTGCCAAAACGCTTGAACGGGTGGGACTGGGTGACCGTATGGACCATAAACCGAACGAGCTTTCGGGTGGACAGCGTCAGCGTGTTGCTATTGCCCGTGCGCTGGTTAATAATCCGTCGATCCTGTTGGCGGATGAACCTACCGGAAACCTGGACACCCAGACTGGAAAAGAGATCATGATGCTTTTTGAAGAACTCCACCGGATGGGCAACACCATTCTGCTGGTCACACACGAAGATGAGATTGCCGATCATGCCCGACGGATCATACGCCTGCGCGATGGCAAAATAGAGAGTGATACGGAAGTCGCCAACCCGGTGCTTGAGCATGTTGATATTTCAATACCGGCCGGGTCGGTCTGAGTGCGAATCAAATGGTCCGATTTCCCGAACTCTGACCCAGGATCAGCGAATAGAGTACGGGATAAAAAGTCAGGTAATATGCATAGAATGAGCTTTAAGGTCGTTTATCCGAGAGAGACATTCAGGAAATGTTGAGCTCAATACGGGGCGTACCGTTTCTGAAATACAGCTCCAGCGGATGATCGTAAACGCTGCTTAGTTTTTCCGAAGTGAGAACTTTCTTCTTCGGACCGGAAAAAGCCGCGCGCCCCTCTTTTAGCAAAATTACATTTGTTATTTCCGGCAGTACTTCCTCAAGGTGATGAGTAACGATGATCACGGTCGTACCCCGACGGGCAATATTGCGAATATGCTGCAGGCACCTTTCCCGTGCTACAAGGTCAAGTGCTGTGGTGGGCTCATCCAGTACCAGTACCTCCGGTGAGGTAACCAGTGCCCGGGCGATGAGCACACGCCGCGCCTCGCCGGCGGACATCCGGTTGAACCTGCGGTCTTTCAGGTATGCCGCATCCATAGAGGCAAGGGTGCGGTCCGCTTGTTGTTTCATTGCATCGGTGATGCGATGATGCCCGAAGAGCTGCATGCTCGAGAAGAAGCCGGTGAGCACCACCTCGCTGCCACTGAGCCGACCGTGATTCAGGTTATGCATGATTTCGCCTTCCAGGTCGGCGGAAATGATGCCGATGCGTTTTCGCAACTCACTGACAATCCAGCGGTCTTTTCCAAAAACGCGGATGGGCGGTGTGTCACCCTCGGGGGCCAGCGGGTGCAGCTGGTGGGTCAGCAGCTGAATAAAGGTGGATTTGCCCGAGCCGTTGGGCCCAACAATAGCCGTATGCTCCTGCCGGTGGATGGTCATAGAAAAGTGATCCATGACTTTGGTGTCGTTGCGATAGGCGGTAACATCATTGAACTGCAGAATGGGGGACTGTTGGGCGCGCTTGTTCATATAACGTGTTTAGTTCTTCATGGGTTGTTTATTTCTATTATTGCGGTGATGGCTGATGTGGATGATAAAGGGCAAATGAAAAAACCAAGCCCATTACATGCTAATTACCGATTCTGCTGTTTATCATGTGCAGCAACTGACGGAATCGGTCATTGTTGGGCTGCAGTTTCGCCAGCTTTTCTGCATGGGGCCGGGCCGCCCGGTATTGCTCTTGCTGTATATAAAGGGTACTAATGCCGTAGTGATAATCCGGATTCTCCGGATCCAGCGCTATAGCTTGCCGGTAGGCTTCTTCAGCCTGCTGTGATCTCCCGAGTTGCTGCAGGCTGATGGCCCAGTTATAGCGGGCGCGGGCATTTTGGGGCATCAGCTCGGCTGCTTTTTCGAAATGGGGGACCGCTTCCGCAAGCTGCTTTTCCTCCGCCAGCAGCAGGGCTAAAGAGTAATGGGCCGGACCGTAGCCCGGTTCCTGCTCGATCACCTTATCCAAGAGTTTTTCAGCCTCCGCGTTGTTCCCCCGCCGATTGTGTATATACGCCAGGTTGATGCGGGCGGGATTGAAATAGGGATCCTTTTCCAGGGCTTTTTGGTAAGCCTTGGCGGCCCGATCCAGCTGACCCTGTTTCTCAAAAAACTGTCCCCGGTTCATCTGTCCCTGCGGGAAATACTGGCTGACCGCAAGATAGTCCCTGTACTCCTCAAGGGCATCATTGAAATGCTGCTTCATGTTAAAGGATATATCTGCTGCGGAAAATTCAGCCAATCCTTCTGCTGCAGCGATCCGCACCGCTCGGATGGAGTCGTCCAGGGCCTCCTGCAGCGCGGGGTTCTTCAGGTTTTCCGGAAAAGATGCCAGTGCCCGCGCCGCGCTGTTTCGCACGAGGGCACTCCCGTCATTCAGTGTCCCTTCCAGCAGGTCCATGCTTTGCCCGCCTGGAAACTGTCCGGCATACCAGACAGCGGTCGCCCGGGCGATATCCGGCTGCACCGTATCGGCGATCAGCTGCTTTAGCTCGGGCAGAGCGTCCGATCCCGTTTCATTGGCCGTCATCAGAATTTCGGAAAAATGCTCCGGTCGTTCCGGTCCGTACCACTCTTCAACAGCACGGGCAGCCCATTCCGGAGAGCGCTGATCGTGACAATCATTACAGGCATTGGGCGTATCAAACTCGGCACTCAGATCCGGCCGGGGCACACGGAAGCTGTGGTCGCGACGGAAATCCACTTCCATATAATATCTACCGGTCATGTGACAGTTGATACACCGGGATGCTTCGGTGTTCACCTGGTGTTTAAAATGCTCAACCGTATTATAACGGGGCTCGTGGCACTGCATGCAGAGCGTGTTGTCAGTAACATTCGCTTTCAGTTCCAGGCTGTGCGGATCGTGGCAGTCATTGCACTTTACCCCTTCTCCAAACATTTTACTTTGCAGAAAAGAACCATACACATAGACCTCCTCCTTTATCTGTCCGTCTGCAAAATACGATTCAGGATGGGGAAGGGTAGGGTTGTAATGATCCAGGAAATTCTCCGTATGTGCATAGTCGTCGGTCATGTCCTCCCGCAGGGCGTGACACTGGGCACACTGGTCTATCTGCTCAGTCTGAGGCGTATTTTGGGTAAGCTCCAGATCTTCGCGGATGCGTTCCATGGTTGCTTCTTCCACCTCTTCAGACTGTACGAAATCCACATGTTTTTGGCCGGGACCGTGACAGGACTCGCAGCTGACATTGATGCTCGACCACGTTGTATGAAAAGAATCGGCCTCGGCGATATAATTCTGCTGCAGGTTGGTAGAGTGACAGTCGGCGCACATGGTATTCCAGTTCATGGCTCCACCCGTCCAGTGCAGCCAGTCGCCGTGCTGAATATCCTCCTCCGGGTTCATGGCAAACCACTCCTCTTTTTCCGTATCCCAGGCAATATTCAGGGCCTGTAGTTTCCCTTTGCCAAAATCAAGTAAATACTGCTGGAGGGGAGCCCATCCAAAGGTATGCGTGACCTCGTAGCGGACGGATCTGCCGTCCGGTCCCGGGGCCTCAACCATAAACTGCGAATCTTCTATAAAAAAACGATACGTTTCTTCCTGATGGGTAAAGGTCACATTATCAAAATCACCCCGTACCGATTGATCCGAGGCTTCTTTCATGGCATAATCGTGGTGTGATCCCTTCCAGGAAGCCGTTTCGCTGCTGTGACAGGTGGCGCATGTTTCGTCCCCCACAAATTGACGATCGATCGCATCTTTCTTGGAGGAGGTTTCGGTGGACTGATCGTCCGATTGGGTGCAGCTGAATATGATACCTGTTCCCAGAGAAATGCCAATGATGAATAACAAAAGCAGGCTTCGGTTCATTGCTTAACAAGTAGGCTGGATGGTTGTTTCTCAAACGCAGGGTTAATATATAAAAAAAGAGAGTATGTTACATGCCCGTGCTCAGTCGTATGTTTTCAGCAGTTCCACAACTTCCGTATGATTGTTATTTCGGGCAAAATCGAGAGCGGTCTCTTCATCCTTGTCCGTAATGGTCGGGTCCGCGCCATGCTCCATCAGTATTTGGACAACATTGGCATTACCCTCTGCAGCTGCGAACATCAGCGCAGACCAGCCGTCGACCTCGTCAGTGGCATCCGGGTCGGCTCCCCGTTCCAACAGCAAGTCTACAGTATTGGGGAAGGGCCCGCTGGCGGCAAAGATAAGGGGTGTTCTGCCCTCGGCATTGCGATCATCAATACGCGCGCCCTCCTCCAGCATCAGCTGGACGATTTCCGTATGTCCATTGAAAGAGGCGAGCATAAGCGGGGTGCGTCCCCCTTCATCCGAGGCGTTCACGTCAACGCCCTGCTCAACCATCTGCCTGACGTCGCTCATTTGTCCCTGCAGGGCAGCATCCCTTAGGTCCTGAGCCGTGAACTGGGCAGCTGTCTCTTGCTGCCGGGGTGCTTGATTGCTCTCGGACTCAGCCTGGTTTTGTTCATTTCCGCAGGAAATCAGAAAGAGAAAGCCGGTCATTAAAACACCGATAATTACAAAATAGGTAGAATAGTTATACCTTCGGGGTGTCAGCATAACGTGCACAGATGGTTTTTAGCTGTTTCGGTTATTTTGATTATTCTATCCCTACTTAAAAAATATACCTCGATTCTACAACTATTTTTCTCGAGTTTTTTTATTGCTCTTGGGTAGTGAATTTTAATATCCTTTATATAATTCATTCGATCACAAAATAATATCCTTATGAAAGTCCTATATATTTTCCCACATCCCGACGATGAATCTTTTGGTCCGGCCCCGGCCATGGCCGCCCAGCTTCGACGGGGAGATGATGTCTACCTGCTGACGCTGACCAGGGGTGAAGCGACCAAGCAGCGATTCCGGCTGGGGGTTGATAAAAAGGAAATGGGACAAATCCGCTTCCAGGAGATGCAATGTGTAAGGGAGGTGCTGGGCCTGACCGGCATGGAGGTGTGGGACCTGCCCGACAGCGGACTTAAAGAGCTGGACCCGCAGCAGATTGAAACCATGATTGACGAGCATATAGAGGCCATACAGCCGGATGTCCTGGTCACCTATGCCGTGCACGGCATCAGCGGCTTTGAGGATCACCTCGTCAGTCACGCCGTGGTTAAAAGCGTTTACTGCGACAGGAAAAGAAAAGGAAAGAGCTATCCCAGGCGGCTGGCCTTTTTTACTCATTATAATGAAATGGAGGGAGAGGGAAAGTTCCAATTAACTTCTTCGAAAACGGAAGATATCGACTGCTGGATAGAAGCCAGTGATGAAGATTATCAAAAATTCAATGATGCACTGGATTGCTACGAAACGTACCAGCAG
>NZ_JBEPWZ010000054.1:0-9163 GCF_041642155.1 Fodinibius sp. | reverse complement strand
TGAGGAGAGTAATGTCAAGAATGAAGTCGGTAAACGGGTGCCGTTTGAAATCTTTCAGGAAAATTTCGATCCGCCGCTTCAAGATCTCACCGAGGCGTTGGCTTCATAGCTTTTAGCGACCGTCGCCAAACCCTGCCGCGACATGCTGAAGTCCTTGAGAACCCGGCGGCAGGGAAATAAAAATCTCCCCTGCAGCTCTGCAGCATCGCCAGACGCCGGCTGGACCAGTTCAGGGGCGTTACCCACACGAAGTTTTATCGTTATGTGACAGAAACTGAATTCCGTTGTAATCATCGAAATAAAAACTTATATAGCATCTTATGGAAGAAGCTCAGAGAGGATCCCCTTTGAGAGCTTACCTTCATGAGACTTTTATTATTTATCCGATGGTGATATGAGCAAAAGATACCCTTTCTGGTTAAAATGGACTACGATCTTATTGGGAATGGTCCTTGTCGTTATCATACTCTCTTACGGTCAATTTATTTTAATGCCGCTGGCTTTTGCCGGACTTATCGCCATGCTGCTTGAACCGCTGTGCCAGCAGCTGGAGCGGGTAAAACTGAATCGCATGGTAGCGATTATCGTCAGTATGCTGCTGCTGTTTATCATCCTGGGGGGGATTATCTCCCTGTTGTCGATACAACTGGTACAGTTTACAGACCGGCTCCCGGAAGCCAATCAAAAGATACAGGCTGTAAGCAACGATCTGCGGCAGTTCATGGAGGCAAAGTTTAATATATCGCCCAGCACGCAACTGGAATATTTTGAGCAGGGGCTGTCCGCTGTCGTCAATAAAAGCGGTGAGTATATGAGTACTGCGCTTGGTGCAACGACCAGTGTATTTACGACGCTCGGGTTGTTGCCCTTTTTTATTTTCTTCATGATGTATTATAAAGAGCGGTATCGCTCCTTTCTTTACAAGCTTTGGCAGGGCGAGGATGAGGTTGTCAACGAGGTTGTTGACGGCATACAGGGCGTCACCCAGAACTATATTATAGGGATGGCGGCGGTTATTACGCTGCTGGCAGTTCTGAATGCTATCGGCCTGTGGATTATTGGTATTGAACACGTGCTGTTTTTTGCCGTATTTGCCGCTATACTGGCTATTATTCCCTATATCGGCATCATTATCGGCAGTCTTCCCGCTGTTATATTTGCCTTGCTGTTTACCGACTCTCTTTTGAATCCGCTGGGCGTAATCGCCATTTTTGCGATCGTTCAGTTTTTGGAAGGCAACTTTATTACCCCGAATATCGTGGGATCACGGGTTAGTATCAATCCCATGGTAGCGTTGGCAGCCCTTCTGATAGGCGGTGAGCTCTGGGGGATTTCGGGGATGATCCTGTTTGTCCCCTTCGTAGGTATTTTAAAGCATATTTTTGACCGGGTCGATGCCCTAAAACCTGTTGGATATCTCTTCGGCGATTCGAAGCAGTAATGACTTCAAAACTGTTGCATTTTTTGGTTCATCGGATTGCCGTGGCCATGATGCTACGACGGCATCCGGGGGTCCGGTTGAGAGAACGAATCGATCGGCTAATGATCACTTTTACCTTCTATTCCTGATATTTGAGTTCTTTTTCGTCGAGGAAATAAGTACTCGGGCAACTCCAGGGTCTGTTCGTGCTGCTAAGGAGAATGGCCGGAGAGGAACCATAAAGATGCTACAATTCTCTCAGGCGTCTCCGGCTTTTCCAGATGGCCTTTAAGAAGGGACGATAAGGGACACTACTCATAATTTTCAGGTCATCTATGAGCGTTGAATCTTCGTTTAGAAAACGAAAAATATCATCTATGGCGTTATTTCTAAAAAGATGGAAAAAAATATCCAGTGCCTCCCGGGGTTCGGTATATAATATATGGAGTAACCACAGGTCATAGGCCCTGAACCGGCGTTTTGAAGGCGGGGAAACACGAGGGGCACCTTCGGAAAGCAATCCATCGATAATGCCCCGAACCTGATCCTGTATGCGGATAAAGGTATAGCCGGTCGAGGGTTTGGTAAGCCCGCCCCGGGTGCCGATATTCATAATGCGCGGTTTATACCAGGGGATGAACGGGCGATCCTGCATCGGGATAACGCCTCGTTCCTCGCGCGTTATCTGGTAATCGATTGGTTGCAGGCCAAACCGGTTATGCAGGTAGAGGGCTATTTTTTCTTCATAGACCTCGCGCCTGAGAAGCCGGTCGGAAAAAACAGTGTATTCCAGCAGTCCGGATGTATCATCCCAGGGCAACAGGTACATAAAAGCAACCCCGTCAGTGAAGGTCTCGTCAAAATCCATGAGCACACAGGCAGAAGCATCAAAGACTTCCCGGTTAGCCGTCAGCTCCCATCCCATAAAATGCTGTTTCAGCGGGTAACGGATATCGGCTTCCTCAAGTCCGGGCGGTCTAAAACAGCTTTGAAAAATGTACGGAGCCTGATACGTATGGTCTGGCGTATGCAGTATGGCCGCCTGCTCTGAAGGATGGGCCGTTAGATCCGTGACGGCATTTTCCAGGAGATGGAATCGATCATGTGCGCTTATCGCTTGCAGGACGTTTTGTTGAAAATCGATGCTCCTCAGTCCGTAGTAGTGGTACTCGTCGACCGGTTGCGAAAAGCGTTCTTCCGGTGTGCCGATTTCCACCGTAGACCATCTTTTGTGAATGATGTCTGAAAAGGGAGGCGTCCCGGCATGCCAGAAGCACCAGGTCTTGTCATGTCTGGGCGTTGGGTCGGCATCAACAACCAGCACATTTTTATCCGCCAGCGGCGATTGAAGCATGCCCCAGGCGAGTGAGAGTCCCGCTGCCCCAGCCCCCGCGATAATATAATCGTATTCCTGATACACCTTAGCTCATTCCTCTGGTTAAATTCTTTTTGATCCGTTAATCTGGCAGACTTAGCAAAATCTACTGTGAGTCAGCTAATCTTGGTCAGGTCCACGCTCTATTTTGTTAAAAGGCCCCGCTATTCGCTTCAAAAAACCTCCACCCAAATCGTCTGGCTCGTGCCACAATCCAACAGAATCCGGAATAGAAATTACAAAAAGCGATCCTGAAATGTTAGCAATGCCGTTTTATCTACTCTTGACTCAGAATTGTTGCCCTTAGAAAGAGTGCCCGATGCCAAAGCTAAAGTAAAGCTTTTTGTTATTAAACCAGCCCTCCTGCAGGTCGTGGACTCGAAATGCAAAGTCAAACCGTACAATGATATATTCCCAGTCTATGCGAAAGCCCGCCCCGGATCCCACGGCAATCTGCTTATAAAACTGATCGTACTTAAATTTTCCCTGCTCCAAAATCCGGTGTTGATTTTCTACTGTTTGCCGGGAGCTTTCGGGAGATGACGGAAATTCTGTGCGGGGCCCATACCAGATATTGCCGGCATCCGCAAACCATGCCGCAACCCAGTTGGAGGAGAGAAAATTACTGATAAAGCGCTGCCGGACCTCTGTCTGGGCAAGCAGCTTGATTTCGCCGCCGCTTATGGTAACCTCGTCCAGCGGAATGCTTCCCGGACCCAGGCTGTAAATATTCCACCCGCGAATGTCGTTGGTTCCCCCGGCATAAAAACGTTGGTTCAGGGGCAGGGAACTGCTTTTGCCGTAGGGTGTAGCCATCCCCAGGAATCCCCTGTAGGAAAATACGCCGTTATTTGAAATTGGAATATAGCGCCGGTAATCAATGGTTCCCTTTAAAAAACGGCTGTAGGCGAGACTGTTTTGGCTCGACGGGATAAGGGGAGGGAGATTGCCCTCCAGCGTATCGGGGGTAACAAAAAATCGGTCAGCCAGATAGGGGATATTTCCCCCGATAGCTGCAGAATACTCGCTAAAATATCCATAATTGCGCTTGATGAGGTCTGTTCGTTTGCTTTGAAAGGTATAGCGCAAGATGGATGAAACCTGGGGACGGAAGTCTTCCAGGATACGCTGGTACTCAAAGGAATCCTCCCCAAACTCCTCCCGCAGGGATTGGCGGAACTGGGATGAGGGCGTTGTGTCGAGCAGGTCCAGTTCGATCAGGTCGAGATAGCTCGAAAACCGGTTGCTGTGTTCCACTTCGTAACGCAGGTTGAAACGGATATCCGAGTTGATGTCAAAAAGAAGCTGATCGGATTGAGTGAAAGACAGACCATAACGGGTTCGTGCATTGGAAAAAGAAACCCTGTCGTCCAGAAAGGCGAAAGGGAAGTTAAGCCGCGGCAGGGTGTATTCGATACGGGCATCAAAATTCTGGAAAAAGCCGCCATCGACGGATTGAGGGGAGGAATCGGGCGCGATATCGCGAATGGTCTCGGAGCTCACATATTCAAAACTGCCATTGAGACTCAGCTGCAGATTCTCCGCCCTGCCAAACAGGTTATTGTTTGTATACGTAAGCCCCGCTCCCGAACCATAACCGTAGCGGCGCATCCCAAAAACATTGACATTCACGGAGTGCTTGGGAAGGGACCGGAGTGAAAACATGACGGGCAACTCCTCTGTGGAATAGTCGGGCAGGGACCCATCTTCACTCAAACCGAACTGCTGTATCGTCAGCATCCCCAGGTTTTGAAACTCATTCACCGTTCGGATATAGAGCGACTGATCAAACGCTTCGCCCGGCTTAAAGAGTACCTGGTCGGTAAGCAGGCTGAATTTCGTCTGTGCCGAGGGATCTTTCTGAAGATACATCCTCTTGTCACCCGAAGTGAGCTCCGGACGCTGTACGGTGTCCTGCTCGGCGTAGCCCTCAGACCCGCCCGGCCCGGCCAGGCTGATACTCAGATCCCCGAACGTATATTCGCGTCCCGGATTAATCGTGAACAGCGCATCCATTTGATGCCGGTTTTCCGGGTCGCGTTTCATCAATACCGAAATGGAATCGTTTTGAACGGCGGCATAGCCGTTGTTTTTTAGAAAAGTGATGATGCGGCTACGCTCCTGCGTCAGGGCATTTTCGGAATAGCGGCGATGATAGGCATAGGTAGTATCATTGATCCGCTCCCGGGTCAGGGGACTGTCTTCGTAAAATTCAGGGACCCGTGTGGTATCTTCAAAAGCGGGCATACCTGTATAGGCGATAGTTCTGATGGAAGAGGGATCTCCTTCGTCTATCAGGAAAGAAACCTCTACGCGTTTATCCTTGAATTCCACGATATTGGTGTCCACACTGGCATCTAAAAAGCCGATGGTCTGGTAGTATCGCTGAATGCGCTCTATATCGTTAGCTACCGTTTCGCGGTTCAGAAAGGTGGGGGGCTCGCCAAATTTTTTAGTGAGTTGCCAGATAAAATACCAGGGAGTAAAGCGGGGGATCCCTAAGAACTCACGGTTCGTCTGCGTGCGGATTAACGTTTCGAGGGTATTGTCATTGACATTATCATTACCGACGAACCGGATAATACGAACAACATGATCGGTGGTGTCACTGTCCGCCTGCTCATTTTGAGCTATTGCAGCGCCTCTCGTCGCAAGGATTAGTGATATACCGAATATCCCCGAGCATACAAAGAGGAAAAATCTGTTTACCGCATTATTCTTTTTCAAGAGAATATGGAACATTAAAGATTCATAAAAAACGGTTGCACGAACCCGTCATGCAACCGTTTTTGTTAAATGTTAGATCTTGTACTGATAAAAGGATTCTTAAACGTCGTCGTAGTCAAATCCTTCATCCTGCTCATTATGAAAGAAATCTTCTTTCCCGATATAGTCGGGCCAGATATCTTCCATATCTTCATATACAACATCTTCACCTTCTTCAATTTCTTCCAGATCGTACAGGTTATCAAGCACCTGTTGGGGCGCGCCATTGCGTTCTGCCCACTCGATGAGCTCTTCTCTGGTTGCAGGGAAGGGCGCATCATCTAATGTAGCGGCTAATTCTACTGTCCAAATCATAAATAATATTACTTTTTTAGTTTCTTAGAATTTCTTAGCACCTTAACAAAGGTCTTGCCTATTAAATTCAACTCATTTTTATCGAAAATGCAATTTTTTTTTCGAACTATGACTGAAAGATCTACAAAATAATTCTTATCTTACCTTTCGTAACCAATAAACTTAATATAACGAGGAATATTATATGGGAAGTTTCGGCGGAATGGAAATACTTATCGTCCTGATGGTTATTTTACTTTTTTTTGGAGCTAAACGCATTCCCGAATTAGCCCGCGGCATAGGTCAGGGAATGAATGAGTTCCGCAAGGCCTCCGACCAGATCAAGCAGGAGCTTGAACAAGGGGAGAAGGAAGGTCTGAAGTCAGAATCCAAGACACAGACAAAGACCAAAACCAAGACCAACACCAATACCAACACCAACACAAGCGAAGAAAGTAAAGTTAACTAAATTATAGAACATCGTTGAGTTTTTCAGATTTTAGCCGGATCCGTACCTCTTTGGAGACCGGAGAGCTATCCGTTACCGACATTGTACACAACTATATTCAAAATATTGAGCAGCGCAATGATGAGATCAATGCTGTCGTAAGCCTCGATAAAGAGGCTGCTCTTCAGAGAGCCGGTGCAGTCCAGGATCGAGTGGATGAAGGTACGGCGGGCAAACTGGCGGGCATGGTCGTGGGAGTTAAAGATCTGATCTGCGAAAAGGACAAACAGGCCACCTGCGCCTCGAATATCCTGGCGAATTTTGAAAGTGTCTATGATGCCACCGTGGTAGAACGGTTGATAAATGAAGATGCTATTTTATTGGGACGCTTGAACATGGATGAGTTCGCCATGGGATCCTCAACGGAGAATACTATTTATGAACCCACCCATAACCCGGTGGACGTTACCAAAGTACCGGGGGGATCATCGGGTGGAAGCGCGGCTGCGGTAGCCGCTGATTTCTGTACGACCGCTCTGGGGACAGACACGGGGGGATCCATCCGGCAGCCGGCCTCTTATTGCGGAGTGGTTGGCCTGAAGCCAACATACGGGCGGGTCTCGCGGCACGGATTGATTGCCTTTGCGTCTTCCTTCGATTGCATAGGTCCCCTGACCCACTCGGTAAAAGACGCGGCTGTCATGCTTGAAACACTGGCGGGCTTTGACAAGAATGATAATACCTCCTCCAGCCGGACCGTGCCCAACTACCGGCAGTATGCAGATAATCCAGATTCCAATATCCGGATAGGCGTACCGGAAGAATATTTTGGCGAGGGACTGGATGATGAAATTCGGGAAGGCATCCGTGACCAGTTGTCCGAATTGGAGGAGGCGGGGGCTGAGCTGGTACCTATTCACCTGCCGCATATGAAATACGGCATCGCCACTTACTATATTTTAGCTACGGCGGAGGCGTCCAGTAACCTCGCACGATACGACGGTATTCGTTATGGTCATCGTGCGGATATCAGGGAAGTGGAGGCTGACCTGAAGAAAGAGGAAGAAGCCTTGAAAGAACAGATTAGGCTTGCTGAAGGCGAAGAAAAGGTAAAACTGGGAGCCCGGCTCGAGGATATGGATTCCCCGCTCATCCGGCTTTACAAAAAGAGCCGTACGGAGGGGTTCGGTACCGAGGTTAAGCGGCGGATTATGCTGGGCACCTATGTGCTGAGTGCCGGGTATTATGATGCCTATTACGGGAAGGCCCAAAAAGTGCGCCGCCTGATCAAACAGGATTTTACTGAAGCTTTTGAGGAGGTCGATGTTATTGCCTCTCCAACGGCTCCCACAACAGCCTTTGATGTAGGGGCAAATATTGAGAATCCCGTGCAGATGTATCTTAACGACATCTACACCATTTCAGCCAATTTAGCAGGTATATGCGGAATTAATATCCCCGCAGGGACCCATTCCAATGGCTTGCCGTATGGCATGCAGTTTATGGCCGGTACCTTCGAAGAGGGTAAACTGTTCAATGCCGCACGCCTGGTAGAACAACTCAGCGAATGAATTGCCGCAGATGAGCAGCACACGACGGGTTGATTGGATTGCGTGTTCGGTGTTGATCACAATAGACCTGCCGGATCGTATGAATACAAATTTTTCCTTATTAGCTCAGAGGTTCTATTTCAGCTATGCATGTTAAGTCGAACGACAAAACCGATTATTAGCAATCATGAAGAACAGACTTGCCAATAAATGGGGAATCATCACCGGGGCGACATCCGGCATAGGAAAAGCCACCGCCTATTCGTTTGGGGCATCGGAATGCAACCTTGTACTTACAGGACGACGCCAGGAGCGTCTGGATGAAATTGCCACGGACTTGCAGTCGGATTATACCATCGAGGTTGAGACGGCAGCGTTTGATATCAGGGACGCCGGGGCCTGTCGGGATATGGTGGAAGGGCTTTCTCATCCTGTTGATATCCTGGTGAATAACGCCGGCCTGGCGAAAGGCGTGGATGGCGTGGACGAGGCTGACCTTGACGACTGGAACCAGATGATTGATACCAACATCAAGGGATTGATGACCATGACCAGGTTTATTGCGCCTGAAATGAGGGAGCGAAACAGCGGACATATTATTAACGTGGGGTCTATTGCGGGACATGAGAGTTATACGGGGGGATCCATTTACTGTGCGACGAAGCATGCTGTCAAGGCTTTTACGGAGGCTACAAAGAAGGACCTGCACGATACTGACATACGTGTCAGCATGGTCTCTCCGGGGTTGGTGGAAACCGAATTCAGCGAGGTGCGGTATGACGGTGATAAAAACAAAGCGGATCAGGTTTATGAAGGCATCCGGCCCCTCGTTGCCGAAGACATTGCCGAGGTTATACATTTTACGGCCAATCGTCCCCCGCATGTGAATATTATGGATACGATTATCTTTACTGTTGACCAGTCTTCCGCGACCATGGTACACCGGAGCGATGATTAATCGTATCCTCTGTCTGTCGTTGTTAATAATCCTCTTTTATGGATGCGATGATCCCAAAGAGCAGCAACAACGCCTGAACTTTGAAAAAAAAGGGAGAGAGGTCCCGGCGTTTTCTGCCGACAGTGCATACCGGTTCGTTGAGGAACAGGTGAAATTTGGCCCGCGCAATCCCGGTTCGGAGGGACACAGGGAAACCAAAAATTATCTCTTCCGGAAGTTTCAATCCTATGCGGGTATGGAGCGTGTCTTTTCTCAGGAATTTTCGACGGAAGGCTATAACGGCGACACGTTGCAGCTTACCAATATTATCGCCGCCTTTAATCCACGGCAAACCGACCGTATTATGCTTTGT
>NZ_JBEPWZ010000053.1:0-15052 GCF_041642155.1 Fodinibius sp. | reverse complement strand
CGTTTTGTAGGTACCGAGGGAGAAATCGTCATAAGCGGAGATCGGGTAACGCTGAGCAAAGCCAAACTACCGGAAGAACCCGGCATGACGATCTATGAGTTTGGGGAAGAGGTCCGCAACGAGTACCGGGAATATTACCATGAGAAATATGGGGATGAGCAGCGACCTTCGTCCGTTGAGCCCGAGGTGTTTACGTATAAAGCTCCGGAGGGATATAGTTCGCGCTACGACCACTTCGACAATTTCTTTGGGGCTGTGCGGGACGGTTCGGCACTGCTTCAGGATGCCAGCTTTGGCTTGCGGGCCGCCGCCCCGGCGCTGGCCAGTAATTTGAGCTATTTTCAAAATGAAATTATTGAATGGAATCCCGAGAACATGGAGCTTGTATGATGAGATTTTTAATATATTTTGTGTGTTCTCCGGACGGTATTGATTGCGGTGCAGCCGGGTCGGGGATGGGAGATGGATTGATGGAGGACCGGGTATCATGCCTGAATTTTTTTTATTCCGAATCCGGGAATTTCCGGTGTAAAATAAGGGCTAACTACCAACGCTTGCAGGTAAGTTAATTAATAGCAACATAAATCAACGAATACTACGATGAAAGAAGTGAAGAAAATAGTTATGCTGTCCTTGTTAACGGCGGTATTTACGGCCTCTGCCGTTTTGGCTCAACCGGAAACACCGGTAAGTGAATGGAGCGGGAAAACGATTCTGTTGGTAGGGGCGCATCCGGATGATGACTCACGTTCCTACGGCACCTTGTCCATGCTCCGGGAGAATGGCAATGAGGTGTATGTTCTGTTGATGACCACGGGTAATGTAGGGACGAAGGATCCGGACATGACCCGCGATCGGCTCGCAAGGATCAGAAGGGGAGAGGAGCTGCGGGCGCTCAACGAGATCGGAATTCCGGAGGAAAATTATATCAACCTCGGTTATACGGACGGTATGCTTGAGTTTGCGGACAAGGAGGAGGTGGCCCGCCGACTGGTCAAGTGGTACCGGAAGATAAGGCCGGATGTGTTGTTTGCTTTTGATCCAGGATATGGCTATCAAAAATGGCTAAAAACCGACCATCGGCGCGCCTCGTACTTGGCGGTCGACGCAGCCCGGGCGGCGGAATGGCGCCTGATATTTCCGGGGCAGATTACCCAGGATGGACTTGAAGCACACCTGATTGAGGAGTACATGTTTTTCAGCGGAGTAGAAGAGGATCAGAATACCTGGGTGGATATCTCGGGGAAACACGCCGACCGGAAGTTTGAAGCCGTCTCTATGCATGTCAGTCAGTTTAGTTCGGCCTGGGATGATTACAACGGGACGGACCTGGAAGCCGAAGATTTGGAGCCGGAGGACCGAGAGGCGTTTCTGAAGAAAATGCGCAGCCGGGTCTATGACAATCAAAAAGATGGGGCCGCGGTTGAAGGGTTTCGCTACTACAAAGGAATTCCTGACGGAATCGGTCACCGGGATCATTAACAGAGGGCATTGAATAACCAGTCCCGAAGCATCGGGAAAGGTCAAGGCCAGAAGGAGGTTAAGGAGATTTGAACCGACCGCTCACGTCGACATTGGGTAAAAGAACGGTTTTGCAAAGCCCCCCAATATTTATTAATGAACCTAATCCTGCGATGAAATGATCCTAATTCCGCGATGAGTTTGGTAAATACCGGAAGAAAGTGGCGGCGGGAACCTGGTGGATGTGCCGGGTCACTGTGAATGATTTGTCAACACGTTTTTCTTCTTTTGAAACAAAAAGTTCTTTTTGAAAAGGGGGTATCTTTTGCTGTGCAGCAGAGACCAGCTTGTGCACCACTACCTGCACCGGTAATAAATCCGGGGTTGGTATTTGAGAAAGTAAGGGATATGCTCATACCTTGTTTCAGGAGATAAAAACAGGGACAGCTTTTTATCAATTCTCGTTTTTAAATTAATAGAATAGGATATATGAATTCAGATGAGGAAAAAAGGGTAAAGGAGATACGGAATGGAAATGAAGAAGCGTTCGAAGAACTTTTTTTTGAATATTATTCCTCATTGTGCAGATATGCTTTCAAGATTTTAAAATCGGAAGATTTAGCTTCTGATGCTGTTCAAGAGGTTTTTTTGAAGATCTGGCGAAGGCGCTCAAGCTGGAATATCTACCACTCTTTGCGCATGTATCTTTATCATGCCGTGAGAAATAAAGCCTTGGATTTGCTTGAGCGAAAAAACAGGCAGCAAAATATTACCAAAAGATTATCCGATCAGGTCTTAAACAATTTGACAAAGAAAAAAATATATCAACAAAAAACGTATAAAGAGTCGAATGACGTTTTAGAACTTGTTGATGCCATATGGAATATTGTTGAAGATATGTCTGAACGAAGGAGAATGGTATTTACCCTTTATCGGCGAAATGGACTCAGCTACAAAGAAATTGCCGAAGTAATGGGAATTACCCGAAAAACCGTTGAGAATCATATGGCCCTGGCTTTGCAGACCATCCGGAACGAGGTAGATTCTTAATCAACATGATAGATAAAAGAGTAATTCTTCGCTATTTATCCAAAAGTGGTATCCGCGCGGGAAAAAGTATGGTTGAGCAACGACATAAAGCAAGAAGACAGAATGAGTATTTGATAGATCAGTATCGTAAAATTATGGAGATCCTGGAAATATCTGAAAGTGACCTGGAGGTTATTTTTGATGCCAGGGAAGGATGGTCAGAGCTTCAAGAATATTTGCTTGAACAAGACAGCCCAATGAATAATAAGACTTTCAATGGGGTCCATTCCAATGAATTTCCCGGATATATAAAACTTTTTTTAAGTTGATACCCTGCCCATTACATGTAATTTTGTAGCGATAAAGAGATAAAGTCAGAGAATATTTATTTCATTGTAGTACAGAATTTGGTACTCCATTATAAATAATCGAGCATCATTTGATAATCCTGCACAATAGTTCTATATAAATGGTATTAAATATCTGGTAAAACTGTTGAGGATCTGATAAGATATAGATATTATGGGTCATTGTTTGATTGGGGTAGTCATAGATACCGCAAACATACACTTTGCCTGCATTGAGAAAGACAAAATCGAAAATATAAAAATGAGAAAAATACGAAATAAGGAAAATGGATGGGTAGAATTTGCACAGAAAGCAAAATAGTTGAACAAATATTAAAGTCGAAAGTCAGAAAAAAGGATCTCTAAATCAATTAAATCAAACCACAGTTATGGATAGAAAAGAATTTCTTCAAATGGGAATGACGGCGGCGGCGATCTCCAGCGTACCGGGACTGATATCAGCCTGTGACAGCCCGGCAGCAACCCCGGATCTTTTTTTTGATATTTCACTTGCCGAGTGGAGCCTGCACAATCACCTCTTTGATGACAAGATTGACCATCTTGATTTCCCCAAAATTGCAAAGGAGGAATTTGGCATTCATGCGGTGGAATACGTGAATCAATTTTTTAAGGACAAAGCCGAGGATACCTCCTACCTGGATGAAATGAACAGCCGGTGTGCCGACCTCGGGGTCGAGCAGCTTATCATTATGGTTGATGGAGAGGGCGGTTTGGCCGTGTCGGATCAGTCGGAACGGACCGAAGCTGTTGAAAATCATTATAAGTGGGTACATGCCGCAGAGCATCTGGGCTGTCATTCCATCCGGGTGAATACCCGCGGCGACGGCACACGGTCCGAACAACACGAGGCGGCAGTGGACGGACTCAGCCGCCTGTCGACTTATGCGGAAGATTACGGAATTGACGTAATCGTGGAGAATCACGGCGGCTATTCTTCAGACGGACAGTGGCTCTCCGGGGTCATCGAAGAAGTGGGAATGGATAACTGCGGAACCCTGCCTGATTTCGGAAATTTTAGGGTATCGGACGAGAACGAATACGATCGATACAAAGGGGTGGAAGAATTGATGCCATATGCCAAAGGCGTCAGTGCCAAGGCGATGGCTTTTGACGAGCAGGGGAACGAGAAGAATATCGACTACGAAAAAATGCTCACGATTGTAAAAGAGGCGGGATATACCGGGTATATGGGAATCGAATATTCGGGAGAACTGGGCGAGTATGAAGGGATACGCGCAACCAAGAAATTGTTGGAGAAAACGGGCGCTGCGGTGTCGTAGGTCACAGGTTAAGGATAATTGGGAGGTAGCTCGAGCGTCTGTGGCCTGAGATAAGCTATAACTTGCCTGATAGTTACCGTTAAGGTGATTTAGATAACCCAACCCTTCGCTGGTTACGGCCGTCCTATAGCACTTAGCCATGTTAAGGCAGCCCCATAAGCGGTATAAAATAGTCCCTGTACCGTATAACCAGGTGATCTTGTCACGAATTCAGATAGAGCAGATCACTCCACGCAGCGGGACAGTTGGCCTGGATTGTTTACCAGAAACTGGACCCTGAGCAAAGCGAGAAACAAGCAAGGGAGTGGGCATACTCCCTGCGTTGAATTCCGAAACGTTTTGAGGTACAACACAACAGATGGGACAATTTCACAGCGTTTAACAAGCGTATGGGGTATTGTTCGTCCTGACACAACGATATCCCATTGCACTTAAAAGGTTTAGTGTCGTCTTGTATTCTTATTTGTGAAAAATACGGTTTCGCTTTTGGTTAGAATAGTATTGTTAAAATAAATCAATAAAGATTATAACATATGAAACGGAACTACTATCTCGTGGGACTTATCCTGCTAATATTTTTTGTCATCTCTTTTCTTACCAATATTATCGGTCCTCTCGTTCCGGAAATAATTGAAGACTTTGACCTGAGTCTCACCCTGGTAGCGGTGCTCCCCTTTGCTTTCTTTATTGCCTATGGGGCGATGTCAATTCCTGCGGGATTACTGATTGAATTTTACAGTGAAAAGAAAATTATGGTGAGCGCTTTCCTGGTGGCCTTTGGCGGGGCGCTGCTGTTCGGCCTCTTCCCGAATTACCTGATAGCCATTATCTCACTGTTTCTGATTGGTACGGGGATGGCGATGCTGCAAGTAGCTATTAATCCTTTGTTGCGGGAAGCTGGCGGGGAAGAAAATTTTGCATTTAATTCGCAGCTGGGTCAGCTGTTTTTCGGGCTCGCCTCTTTTTTGAGTCCCCTGGTCTATTCCTACCTGGTTATTAACCTGGACAGCGGCGTCACTGAGGGAATCCTCCTTTCTACTCTTGCCGCGGTCGTCCCCGGTGAGCTGCCCTGGATATCGCTCTACTGGATTTTTGCCCTGGTCTCGCTGGTCATGGTGGTTGTCATACTGCTGTCCCGTTTTCCGGAGGTAGAACGAAGGGAGGATGAAAAAGTGGGGATATTTGAAACGCTCGAGTTGCTAAAGCAGCCGATGGTTTGGATGTTTTTTCTGGGTATCTTCTGCTACGTAGGGTCTGAACAGGGCGTCGCGAACTGGATTTCCGAGTTTCTCTCGACCTACCACGGCTATGATCCCCAGACCACCGGCGCCAGTACGGTCTCCTGGTTCTGGGGAATGATGACGGCCGGCACGGTATTGGGACTCCTCTTACTGAAGGTGATGGACAGTCGGAGGGTCCTTATTTCTTTTACAGCCGGGGCCCTGCTTTGCCTGACGCTGGCCCTCTTTGGGAGCGGGGAGATCGCCCTGTATGCTTTTCCCGCTATCGGTTTTTTAATAGCGGTAATGTGGCCGGTCATATTTTCGCTCGCATTGAACTCCGTCCGCGAGAACCACGGTTCGTTCTCGGGGATTCTGGTGACCGGCATCGTCGGAGGTGCGGTGGTACCGCTGATCGTCGGCTCGCTCGGGGATGTATTGGGACTGAGGTCCGGCATGTTCTTCCTGTATCTTACGTTTGGCTATATCCTGAGCATCGGTTTCTGGGCGGATCCGCTGGTTACCAATAAGACGATCGAATTTTCCGGGAGGGAGAAGAAGGGGAAAGGGAAAGGGCGAGGGAAGCAAGGGAAAGAAGCACACGTTAGCTAACACCATAATGAAATACCGCAGCAACAGTGAATGTGAATACGAAAGATATGAAGCAACGCTCTTTTATCGGCATCGACCTCGGAGCTACGAATGTTCGGGTGGGACGTATCCGCGGAAATGATATTGAACAACTGGAGGGGGAAGAGATTGTTGACAGCAACGATCCCTCCGAGTTGCTAAACCAGATAGAAGGATTGATTCAGCAGGTTGACACCCCCGGTGTTATAAGCATTGGGATCGGGGTACCCAGTGTGGTGGATGTGGAGGAAGGCATTGTGTATGATGTCCAGAATATCCCGTCATGGGATAAAGTACCGGTAAAACGAATCTTAGAAGAGAAGTTTGACAAACCGGTGCATGTAAACAACGATTCCAATTGTTTTGTGCTGGGAGAGAAGTTTTTCGGCCAGGGCCGCGGGTATAAATCCGTGGTGGGACTGACGCTCGGTTCCGGTTTTGGCTCGGGACTGATCCTGAATGATCAGTTGTATTCCGGTGACCATTGCGGCGCCGGCGAAGTCGGGATGCTCCCCTATAAGGGTTCGATATTCGAACACTACTGTTCGGGGATGTTCTTTGAACGGGCATATGGCCTGCCGGGGAAGCAGGTATATGAGGAGGCCAAAAAGAACCGGGAGAGCGCGAAGAAGATGTATGAAGCCTTTGGCACCCACCTGGGTAACGGGATCAAGGCGGTGATGTATGCGTACGACCCCCAGCTGATTATCCTGGGAGGAACGATTCGCAAGGCCTATCCTTATTTTAAGGAAAGCATGTTCAGGGCGATGGAGGACTTTGCCTATTCGAATTCCCTGGCGTCAATCCGGATAGAGGTATCCGAGCTGGATGAAGTTTCAGTATTGGGAGCCGCAGCCTTGTCGTTTGATGGAGAGAAGGGGGATTGATGTCCCATTTTTTTCAATTACGAAAAAAACGGAACCCAAAAAAAAGTCGCCGGCTGAATAAGTGGTGCTGCCGTTCCCTGCGCCTCCACTAAAATCATTTAACTCGTCCCGCTGGTCCTCAAACAGAAATGATTTTATCCACTCCGGCTCCGGTCACTTTTTTTAGCACCATTTATTAGGCCGGGATGATGGGGAAATCGGAATAGAAATAGAGACTGAGAAAACTCAGCCCCCGGCGAGAGCAACCCGCAACCACCGACCGTACTAATAGTCGAAGCCGTGCCGGCCGATTACGCCGCTGTTCTCTTCAAGAAAAGAACGAATTTCACTGATTGGGATGGCCTGCGTGATGCCGTACGATATCCGCCTTTTTTGTCCGAGGAAAACGGTGTCGTTATAGGGACGGACGATGCGCTGCTGCCCACTGGCTCCCCCGTCATCATCGGGGCGGGGGATAAGGACCGTTTCCTGCGAAGCCGTGGCAGAGCGGGCCATGCCAATCCACTCGAAGTTCCTGAAATTGTCCCTGCTGCTGATAACAAGTCCCCCGCTGATGCCCGGGTTAAAGAGTGCATCCATGATAAAGAATCGGTGGGGACGAAGAGCCCGGGTGCTGGCTACCCCGCGGGTAATCATGGGAAATCCTTTGGGAAATCCCAACACATACAGAAAAGAACCCAGCTGGAGATGATCCATGCTGCCCATCTCGAATGTAAGGGAGCGGTGCTCGGACTGAGATTTGGAATTGAGGGTGGCGGAGAGGAGCGCTACATCAGTGAGCCTGTCTTCTGCTATGATTTCAAAGCTGCTCAGCTCACTGGGGGTAAAAAGCAGGTTGGTCTGTCGTCTCTTGATACTGATTGTCTCTACAAACGTGTTGGGAGGATAGGATTCGTCCGAAAAATAGCTGATTAAGGTATCAGGAGAGTTGACGGCATGAGCGCAGGTTATAAGCATAGCCTCGCCATCCCTGTTTAAATCTAAAATGATGGAGGTTCCCGCCGTACTTTCATCGTTGGTATACTGCTGAGATGCTATATTTTCCAGCCTGTTCGTTTGTATGTCAGCTAATCTGATTTCCGGTTTTTCAAAAACATAACTGTTGTAATGAGCAGTTGAAATAATTCTGATAATTGCTTGTCGGGCGTCTTGTAGATGTTCGGATACATCCCGGTTGGGAAAGGCCGTGGTGTAGGCATCCGATTCTTCGGTAACCCTTGTCTTATTAACAGAGTCTTGTGAACTGCTGCACGATCCTATCCATGTTAGAAGAAGTAAACTCAATATAAGCTGTTGAAATAACTTCATCATTCAGAGTCCATTATTAAGAGGGCTTTGCAAAACTGCTCATTTAGTCAATCTCTTTATTTTTTTTGGGCATTCAAAATACCCAGCTATGCCTTATATAAAGCGGTTCTGAATTCACTCAGGCTTTGCTATTGACCAGAACTGCTGGTTTTTCAAAGCCTCTATAGCTATTACCGAATCCTTTACCGCCTGTTACAGCCTTAAGAGGTAATGTAACAGATTTTTGGGTTCCTTCTAATACAGTTTAACAGAAAAAATACTGAAAATGGAATGTTAATTTTAAAAATTGTATTCTCCTACTCTTGAATTTCTCTAACTTTAAATACGCTTCATTGTGGATATTTTTTCTGCAGCCCCGCATCATGATGTACTGATGCTCGTTATACAGGTGGGAATTTTGTTATTGGCTGCCCGGACATTGGGAGAGGTTGCCCAACGGTTGGGCCAACCTTCCGTGGTTGGGGAGATTTTAGCGGGTATCATACTGGGACCTTCCCTGTTAAGCAGCCTGTTTCCTGAATTCGGACATTTGATGATTCCCCAGAATGAAGTGCAGGGCTACCTGTTGGAAACAGTCAGCCTGCTTGGAGCGATGTTTTTAATGCTCATAACGGGACTTGAAACCGATATTAAACTCATTAAGCGTCACGCCCGTACGGCTATCGGGGTCTCGTTCGGGGGGATCACCATTACCTTTGCCACGGGTTTCTTGCTGGGACAATATCTCCCCGATTTCCTGGTAGCGGATCCCGATAACCGGCTTATTTTTGAACTGTTTGTAGCGGTATCGATGTCCATTTCTGCTATTCCGGTAATTGCCAAGGTACTGATGGATCTCGATTTGATGCGTCGTGATATTGGTCAAACAATTATTGCTGCTGGGATGAGCGATGATACCACGGGCTGGATTTTGTTATCTATCGTGGCGGGATTGGCAAGCGGGGAGGCTGTAACCGCAGGAACCGTACTGCAAATTGTTGGCAGCGTAGTGGCGTTTATGCTTCTGAGTTTTACGTTGGGGCGCTGGTTTGTTCGCAAGTTGTTGATTTTTGTTCAGGATGAAGTGGAAAGTACCGACCGGCTCTTAACATTGGTCGTTGTTATGATGTTTGTGTGGGGTGCTGTTACCCAGGCCCTCAATCTGGAGGCTGTATTGGGGGCGTTTGTTGTGGGGATCCTGTTCGGGATGATGCCGCGCCTGCCCGAAAGCGTGATTCATAACCTGGAAAGCGTTGCTCTTGCTATTTTTGCTCCTATCTTTTTTGCGGTAGCGGGGCTAAAAGTCAATATGCTGAACCTCCTGGAACCAACGCTTATTGTGATCACGCTGCTGGTGATTGCCGTGGCAACGCTGGGTAAAATTGTCGGTACCTATTTCGGAGCGCGGGTAATCGGGGGGAAGGATCACTGGTCGGCTCTCAGCTTTGGTGCGGGACTCAATGCCCGTGGGGCCATGGAAATTATTATTGCCACTATCGGTTTGAATTTGGGCATTCTCGCGCAAGACATGTTTTCTATCATCGTCGTTATGGCTATGGCTACCTCCCTGATGGCCCCTTCCGCCCTTAGATGGGTGCTCAAACGGGTGGAAATAGGGACCGAGGAAGAGGAGCGCTTAAAAAAAGAAGAGATGGAAGAGGAAAGCCTCATCGCGGGCGTCCATCGTATACTGTTGCCGGTGCGGTTTCGCTCTGATGACCTGGATGAACTTACCATACAGTCTGTTGAAGCAAAAGTATTAGAATTGTTAGGGCAGGAATCTGAATTGTCGCTTACGTTATTTACCGTTGCAAGAGATAACAACGAAGAAAAGTGTGAGGAATATCTGGATAAGCTTTCAGAATATTTTAACCAGGATGAGATGGTTACAAAAGTTGTTGCCGAGCAGAATATCGGGGAGGCCATCCTGGATGAAGCCAAAAAAGACTATGAACTGCTGGTGCTTGGCGCTACCGAACGGCAGACGAATTCTTCTCATCTTTTTAGTCCCCTTATTGATTATCTGGCAAGAGTAGCCCCCTGTCCAACGCTTATCGTACAGGGTTTTAAAGCGAGTGAACGCTGGAGCCCCGATCGCATCCTGGTACCAACCAATGGCTCTGAAGCGGCCAGAAATGCCGTTGACCTGGGACTCTCCATTGCCAAGTCCGACCACCGCCACGAAGTTTCCATTTTAAACGTCGTTGTCGATAATTATGCGGATACTCCTTACCATGTGCGAAAATTTAAAAAAGATAATGAGATTGATATTGCAAAGAGTATTATGGAGGACCTTCAGGAAATGGGAGAAGCAATGGATGTCAAAACCGAGACCGTGATCGAGCGTGGAGAAAGTCCCGAGCAGGCTATTTATGATTTTACCGTAGATAACGAAATAGATCTGATTATCCTCGGAACCAATGTGCGTCCGGGTTCTCACCGGCTCTATTTGGGACACAGGGTGGAAACTATTCTCGAACAGAGTCCCTGTCCCGTACTTATCTTAAATACCTGAGAATCTGACATTTAGTCGGCTGAGATATAGACTTTGATTCCTCTGCAATCTTAAAATGCGAATTTATATGGAGCATGAAAGATTAGAAAAACAATTGGGACTCTTTGATGTTTACGCAATTAGCACGGGCGCTATGTTTAGCTCTGGTTTTTTTCTCTTGCCCGGAATAGCCAGCTCCTACAGCGGACCGTCCGTAATTTTAGCGTATTTAATTGGTGGTATTTTAGTATTGCCGGCCATGCTCAGTGTAGCCGAGCTCTCCACCGCATTGCCGCGGGCCGGGGGACCTTATTACTTTTTGGACCGCAGTTTAGGTCCGATGGTTGGAACCGTAGGGGGATTGGGCACCTGGCTGGCCCTCATATTTAAAAGCGCTTTCGCACTGGTGGGGATGGGAGCGTATTTGGGGCTTTTCTTTGATATTCAAATAAAACCTATTGCAATAACACTGACCGTGCTGTTTATGCTGATGAATATTATCGGCGTTAAAAAGACTACGCGCCTGCAGAATGCCTTTGTGATTATTTTAATCGGCATTTTAGTGCTTTTTGTGGTGCAGGGATTATTTGTGCTGTTTGGTACAGGGATGGCTGTCATAGCCGAAACGCAGTTAACTCCTTTTCTTCCCTTCGGGTATAATGGTTTGTTAGCAACGATCGGTTTGGTATTTGTATCGTATGCGGGATTAACCCAGATAGCCAGCGTGGCTGAAGAGGTAAAAAATCCTGACCGGAACATCCCGCTGGGTATGGTTCTTTCCTTGCTGACCGCAACAGTCATTTATGTGCTCGGCGTATTTGTAATGGTCGGTGTTCTCCAGCCCGAAACACTGCACAATGATTTAACGCCGGTGGCCACGGCAGCATTAGAATTCTTTGATCTGTTTCCTGAACCCGTCGGGTTGATATTGATCGTGATTGCCGCTATTGCCGCTTTTGCTTCTACCGGTAATGCCGGTATTATGTCGGCAGCTCGTTACCCGTTGGCTATGGCTCGCGATAACCTTATTTGGAAGAGAATGGCCACGGTTGGACGTTTCCAAACACCCTCCGTATCTATCATAATGACAGGCGTTATTATGATCGTTTTTATTTTACTGTTGAATGTAGAAGATATTGCTAAACTCGCCAGTGCTTTTATGTTGCTTATCTTCGGTCTGCTGAACCTGGCCGTAATCGTTATGCGGGAAAGCAAAATTGAAGAATATGATCCGGGATTTAATTCTCCTCTTTACCCGGGTATGCAGATTGCAGGCATGCTTGTTACGACATTACTCATTGTGGAGATGGGGATTTTAGCGATTGCCTTTACAAGTTTGGTAACGGTATTTTGTATTGGATGGTACTACTATTATGCTTACAGCAGGGTAAAACGGCAGGGAGCGATTTATCACGTGCATGCGCGCCTCGGTGAGTATCGTTACCGCGGATTGGAAACCGAGATGCGTGATATTCTCCGCGAAAAGGGACTTCGCGACGAAGATCCCTATGAAAAGATAGTAGCTCGATCAGTAGTTATTGATGAGAAGAGCGGAGAACTCAGTTATCAGACTATTGTCAGGCAGGTTTCCGCACAGCTTGCCCCTCGGTTTAATATAGAGGCTGACAGCTTGTCGGAGCTCTTTTTAGAAGCACAAAAAGCGGGTACGGTACCTATTGGTAACGGGGTGGTTATCAATCATTTGAAAATAGACCGTGATCATCCCACAGAGATGGCATTGGTAAGAATTCCGGAGAGTATCGATCTTGATACTGAAGGTTACGAGCCATTACATAAGGAAGAGCTTTCTAAGTCGGAAAAGGTATATGCCATAATCTTTATCATAAGTTCAGAAATGAAATCGGGTCAGCATTTGCGTACCTTATCACATATGGCGGAGATGATCGATACTTCAACCTTCCTGGATCGATGGAGAAATGCTGATCACGAAGGAGAATTACGAGAAATACTGCTGCGGGATGAACGGTTTATTAATATTACCGTCTCGATGGAAAATGATACCAGAACCATGACGGGTCATAAGATAAAAGAAGTCGATTTACCGGGCAATAGTTTGATTGCCATACTAAAAAGAGATAACAGGTTGACGATTCCCCACGGGGATACGATCATTAAGGAAGGAGACCGATTGTCAATTATTGGAGATAAAGAAGATATTAAACATGTTAAAAAGATGATTGAATAGCGTTATATATATTTATTTACATAGCCACTGTAGCCCAATTGTCCTAGTGAATAATTTTATAAACTAATATTAATTTTGCCAACGTTAGACGACTCCAAGAAGCTTAGTAAAGAGTTAAATTTATTTGATGTATACGCCATTGCAACGGGGGCCATGTTCAGTTCCGGCTTTTTCCTGCTTCCTGGCCTGGCAGCCGCCGAAACGGGCCCCTCTGTTTTCCTGGCATATTTTGTTTCCGGGGTGTTGATTTTGCCTACCATGTTCAGTGTGGCCGAGCTTTCGACAGCGTTGCCGCGAGCCGGGGGAACCTACTATATCATCGATCGAAGTTTGGGTCCCCTGATGGGAAGCATCGGCGGTTTTGGATCATGGCTGGCCCTGGTATTGAAAAGCGCCTTCGCCCTGATCGGAATGGGTGCATATATTGCTCTCTACTATGATGTAAACATTACACTGGTAGCCGTGATATTGACACTTGCTTTCGGAACGCTGAATATTGTCGGGGCCAAGGAAACCACTACGCTCCAGAAAGTACTTGTGGCGGCGCTCATTACCATTATGTTCGGTTATATATTACAAGGGATCGTTCATTTATTTTCCCTGGATGTCATGGGCATAACTGTTCAGCGGTTCACGCCGTTTTTTACTGACGGAGCCACTGGCTTTATCGCAACAGTAGGCATGGTATTTGTTTCTTATGCGGGACTCACAAAAGTGGCCAGTATTGCCGAAGAGGTTAAAAATCCGGACCGGAATATTCCACTGGGGATGTTTTTAGCGGTAAGTTCAGCTATTTTTGTGTATGTGGTAGGTGTTTATCTCATGGTAGCCGTGCTGGAGCCGGAAGCTTTTCGCCAGGACTTAACCCCCGTAGCTACAGCGGGAGAAGCTTTTATGGATTGGCTGCCTGGTGATTTGGGGCTGTTATTAATTGTAATAGCAGCTATTGCCGCTTTTGCTTCTACGGGCAATGCGGGCATTATGTCGGCATCGAGGTATCCCATGGCCATGGCCCGCGACTCACTCTTCAATGAGAAGTTTGCCCGGTTGGGCCGGTTTAATACGCCTATGAATTCTATTCTGGGTACGATGGGTCTTATGCTGTTTTTCCTGCTGGCCTTTAATGTAGCATCCGTAGCCAAGCTGGCCAGTGCGTTTCAGCTGTTGCTTTTTGCCCTGCTCAATTTAGGAGTCATTGTAATGCGGGAAAGCAAAATTGAAGAATATGATCCCGGTTTTAATTCTCCGTGGTATCCGTGGCTTCAAATTATAGGGATGGTTTTTTCGTTTGTCCTTATTTTTGAGATGGGTATCCTCTCCATTTTATTTACTGTCGCCGTATCGGCTTTTGCCGTCGGCTGGTACTATTACTATGCGCATCGCAAGGTAGAGCGGACGGGGGCTATTTTCCATGTCCACGCTCGTCTCGGTAAAAAACAGGACAGTGGACTTGAACGGGAAATGCGGGGCATCCTACGAGAGAAAGGGCTGCGTGAAGAAGATCCCTATGAAAAAGTTGTAGCCCAGGCAGGTGTGATTGATGAAAAAAGTACCGAAGTGAGCTACAAGACGATTATAAAAAGGGCATCCAGGATATTAGCCTCTCGTTTTGAAGAAAGTGAAGAAGAGCTTGTTAAACGATTTTGCGAAGCCCAGAATACGGGCACGATCCCTATCGGAAATGGAGCAGCTGTGAATCACATCCGGCTGGATAGGGATTGCCCTTCCCAGATGGTGCTGGTACGGATTCCGGAAAAAATAACCGTATCTACAGAAGGCTTTGAGGTCCTGGACGAGGATGAAACCGGAGATATTGAGAAGCTGAGAGCTATTTTCTTCCTGGTGAGTTCGTCGGAAAATTCAGGACAGCACTTGCGCATCTTAGCTCATCTGGCCGAAATGATAGATAGCCGGCACTTTTTAGAACGCTGGAAGAATGCGTCAAATGATACGGAGCTTAGAGAAATTTTACTCCGGGATGAACGTTTTATCAATATAGAAGTATCGCAGGAAAACAATACGAGGAGCCTGATCGGCAAGAAGATAATGGATATCGAACTGCCCGGAGAGAGTTTAATCACGATTCTTAAACGAAATGGAGATATTAAAATTCCTCACGGCAATACCGTTATAGAGGAGAACGACGAATTGTCCATCATAGGCGAGATTGATGATATAAATCTGATCAAG
>NZ_JBEPWZ010000052.1:0-15120 GCF_041642155.1 Fodinibius sp. | reverse complement strand
TTGGAGGAATGATAGCCGTCCGTTTTAACCACCCACCGCCGCTGGTTGCCGGGCAGGGGAAAGGACTCAATAAGTCCTTCCTCACAGAGAAAAATAGCGGCGTCACTGCCAAAGTCCGTATTGTCATCAAAATCGCCCATCACATAGGTGTCGGGATACGTTTCTCCTTCGAATGATATACCGGCCTTATCCCGTACAAAGCTCTCCTTCCCGTCACAGCCGATGACATATTGTGCCCGAATGGAGCGTGTGGCTCCTCTGGTTTGATAGGTAATGGAGTGATGATCCTTCTTTTCAATAAGATCGACAACCTCGGCGCTGCGAATGAGGGTCCGGTTGTTGAGCTGGTGAAGGTAGGCTTCCAGCAACTGTTCCGTTCGGCTTTGTGGCAGGGAGAGAATAAAGTTAAAAGGCCGGGGACAGTTTTCAAAAGAGAGGAAGCCGATTTTTTTGCTCTGCGTGAATGCGTGTCCCCGGCTGATAGCCACCCCCTCCCTGACCAGCCGGTCGGCGATGCCGACGGCGTCAAGAAGCTCGAGGGAGGGCGGGTGGATGCCCAGCGAGCGCGAATCGCTTGTCGGCGCTGATCGTTTTTCGAGGATCCGGCAGGAGATACCCGCCTGCTCCAGGCAGATCCCCAAAAACAGGCCCACGGGTCCGCCCCCCACGATAACAGCCGGGTATGTCTTTGGCGGGTTATTCATGACGGTAGGTCAGCAGCAGTCGAAAGGGAAAAAGTTTACGTACCTGCCATCCCGGGGGTACTGCCTGCGCAAGTTCGGAAGGGGTATAGCTTCGCCTGATGGACGTGAGCCCGTCTTGCGTTATGAAGGAACTCCGAAAAACGGGACGTGCCAGCATATTGAACAGCAAATAGCCGAGGTCGCTGCGCCGGATGTCGTTGAAAATAACGCCTTTCCGGCTTAGCCGGCGGGCTTCGGAAAGGGTGGATCGCAGTTCTTTCTGGGAAAGATGATGGAGCAGGTGATTGGAAAGAACAAAATCGTATTGGCGGCCGGAATGGAGCAGTTCTGATGACGAGCAGTTGAGAAATTCGAGGTTATCGGGCACCTCCATTTGTTGTACAAAGTTGAAGGCACGCTCATCGCTGTCCACCGCCGTGATGTGCAGGTTGATCCCGTCCCTGGCCGCCCATCCGGCCAGCTTCATGGGGATATCGCCCCCACCGAAGCCGATATCCAGAATGCGATTTTGAGCGCTGACTCGGAGATGGGGACGCAGCTCATTGCGATAGAGGGTTCGCCATTGTGAGACCAGGGTATTAATGGTCTTAAACTGCTCGTAGGTGTTTTCAAGCTCCGCCCGGTCGCAATCCGGATCCTCCATCCGTTCTGTTTCGGTGGTATTTCTGGAGGATAAAAACACGGGCATGGAAGGTCAGTCGTTGGTTTTTGTTAACAACGCACTTTCGATCGTCAAGCCGGGACCGAAAGCCATGGACAGCACGGATGTCTGGTTGCTGTCGTGCCGTTTTCGAAGCAGCTCAGCCAGCACAAAAAGGATAGTCGCGCTGCTCATGTTACCATAATTAGCCAGTACCTCCCGCGAGGCGGACAGTTGCTCGGGGGACAGCTCGAAATTTTGCTGCACCTTGTCCAGGATTGCGCGTCCCCCGGGGTGGATCGCCCAGTGATCAACTGCTTTGGGGGACATCTTGTAGTGTTTAAAAAGGGATTGCAGCGCTTCCGGCAGGTTGGCCCGGATGATCTCCGGCACATAGCTTGAAAGCACCATATCAAAACCGGTATCCCCGATGGTCCAGGCCATATCCTGTTCGCTCTTTTCAGCGATAGAGGTGGAAAATTGGTTGACCTCAAAGGCCGCCTGGGCCGGGGGCTGATTGCTGATGATCATGCCCGCGGCGCCGTCGGCAAAGACAGAGGCCGAAATAAGCTGGTCGGGGGCTTCGGATGCCTGCAGGTGGAGTGAGCATAGCTCCAGGCAAACGACCAAAACGGCAGCCCCGGGCCGGGCATCACAAAAGGAACGGGCCATTTTCATGGCCGGGAAGGCCGCGAAGCACCCCATAAATCCTATGTGAAACCGGCTGGTTGAAGGATCGAGATTGAGCTGTTTGATAATTTCAAATCCCGGTTCGGGGGCAAAAAAGCCCGTGCAGGAAACGGTGATGATATGAGTGATGTCCGATTTATCAATGGATGGGTTTTGCTCGATTGTTTTGCGTGCGGTTTCAACAAAAAGAGGCTTGGCCCGGTCGATATAGATCTGGTTGCGCGTGCCGGTGGAGGGCATGGTCAAGGAGCCATCCTGCTGGAAGAACAGGCGGGGATCTCCATTGGCGTTAAAGTCATCAATAACGGTATGCCGCTTTTTTATTCCGGACTTCGAATAGATGCGGTGGATAATACGTTTGGTGGCTTCCCGCGCTCCCATATATTCTTTGAGCCGATCGCGCAGAAACGATTGTTCATAGAATTGATCGGGTACGCAGGTGGCGATATTGTGAATATATGTCGGCATCAGGCTTGGTATGTTAGTAGCTCACTATGATAACACGTTAATTTGACGCTAAAAATTCCAAAATCCTAATTAATATGATTTGGAAGCCGGAAGGGGCTGGTGTGAGCTTTGCCCTGGTTTTTATTTCCTTAGCCCAGGCGGGTGAGTTTATAAAAACGGACATTGTGCAGGACAGCGGCGATGGTCAGTCCGGCGATGAGTCCTATCCAGAGGCCCTGGGGACCGGCGCCGCGGATGATGCCCAGGTAGTATCCCAGCGGGAGTCCCACCAGCCAGTACGCCACAAAATTGACAAACATCGGTATCTTGGTGTCTTTGAGTCCCCGCAGCGCCCCGTAGCCGCTCACTTGCAGTCCGTCGGAAATCTGGAAGATAGCAGCCATATAGAGCAGGCTGACGGCGACCTCCTTGACGGCGGCATCCTGGGTATACATGCCGGCGATGAGATCCGGGAAGAGGTACATGAGGGCGGCGGTGATACCCATGAAAAAGGTAGCCAGGAAGATACCGATATAGCCGCGTCGCCGCGCTTCATACATCGACCCTTTCCCGATGGCGTTGCCCACCCGCGTGGTAATGGCCGTTGAAAGTCCGAAGGGTACCATAAAGGTCATGGCCGCAAAATTGATGGCGACCTGGTGTCCCGCTACCGCGATCGTGCTGAGGGAACCCATCAGCAGGCTTACCAGGGCAAACATGCTGACTTCCATCGTGGAACTGAGTCCGATCGGCACCCCCACCCGCAGGAGTTCCTTGAGGTAGGGCCAGTCGGGCATTCGGAAAGAGGAAAAGATATCAAACCGATCGTACGGCTTGTAATTCATGGTAAAGGTGAGCATGCCCAGAAACATCACGAATCCCACTACCGACGAGGCGTAGCCACAGCCACGCGCCCCCCACTCGGGAAAGCCCAGCTTGCCGTACATGAAAACATAGTTTCCTATGACGTTGACAAAAACGCCCAGCAGGGCGAAGTACATACCCGGGCGGGTAGCCGACAATCCCTCATTAAAGAAGCGAAGGGCCATATAGCCGCAGACGGCAAAGACACCCCATGAAATAGCGTTGAGGTATCCCTGGGCGAGCGGGATGATGGCGGGAGTGACATCCAGGAGGTGCATGACAAACTCCAGGTTGCGGATCAGGAAAAAGATGGGAATGGACAGGAACAGGCTGAGCCATAACACCTGCCGCGCATTGATACCGATATCCCTGAAATCCCGGGCTCCCATCAGCTGGGCGACGACAGGGGTGACGGCCATCAGGATGCCGGCGGCCAGCATCATGAAGGGGATAAAGACGGCCCCGCCCACCGCCACCGCGGCCAGGTCCTGGGCAGAGAGATTCCCCGCCATGACCGTATCCACAAAGTTCATCGACATCTGCAGGAGTTGCGCGATGATAACCGGCAGACCGATTTTGAGCGTCAGTCCCGCTTCCCTGCGGAGATGGTATTTTTCTGATTTGAGGTATGAAAGCACGGTGCACTATCAATATCAGCTAACATTTTCAGGAGCGCTAATGGTACAAAAACTACAGCGCAAAAGATAGGATAAGTTACACTATGCAACCTCTATGCGAGGGGCAGTTTAATCACAAAGGTCGTGCCTTCGCCCTCGACCGAGGCGAAAGAGATGCCGCCCTTGTGAGCGTCTATAATCTTCTTGCAGATCGCCAGTCCCAGTCCCGTACCGCCGGACTTGGTCGAGAAGCTGGGGACAAAAATGTGGCTTCGGTCCTCTTCCGGGATACCGCTTCCGTCGTCTTCGATCTCGATAAAGGCGTGCTTCTGTTTCTGGTAAAGGATGAGTGAAATATGTCCCTCTTTACCCATGGCCTCATACGCGTTTTTGACCATGTTGATGAACACCCTTTTCAGGTCATCGGCAATGCCTTGTACCTCGACGGGGTGGGCAGGGATATCCAGGGTGATGTCAAGCTTGTCGTCATGCTGGTAAAGCCTCGCTACCGATGCAAGCAGACCGCCCAGATCGACTGTTGAAAAGTCCTCCTTGATAGGTTGCGAAAACTTGGAAAAATCGGAAGCAATGTTGCTGAGCGATTGAATCTGTTCAATCAGGTTGCCGGCAATCTTTTGAATACGCTCCTTAAGCTCCTCGCCCTCATACTTATTCGTTTTAAGCTGTCGTTCCAAGTGCTGCACGTTAAGCTTCATCGGGGTAAGCGGGTTCTTGATCTCGTGGGCAACCTGCTGGGCCATCTCTTTCCAGGCGGCTTCCCGTTCGGCTTCGGCCAGGTCTTTCTGTAGTTTTTTGAGCTTGAAGACCATCTGGTTATAGGCTTCGGCCAGGTTTCCGATCTCATCTCTGCTGGTCACCGGAATAGTGGTATCCAGATCACCACCCGAAATCTGATTGAGTCCCCGCTGAATGTGGGTCAGCGGACGTGTCAGCGATTTGGAGATAAAGACCGAGCCCAGGATAAACAGGCCGAAGACCAACAGGTAGGTTAAAATAAGATAGCTGGTGGTTTCCAGGAGCTGCTGGTCGTATTTAGGAGATTCCAGGAACGTGGGAATCGCGATGGTCGCTGCGGGGTTGTTCTGATTGTCCAGGATGGACCGGTAACCGATGAGCAGCGACTGGCCCGCCAGGTTTACGTTGGAATAGGCTTCCCGCTGCTGATGCACGTACAGCTGGTTATAAATATCGTAAGGCAGTGCAGCGGGCAGCAGGTGCTGTTGAAAAATTTGGGGGGTGGTCGTTTCCCTGACTCGCCGTTTGTCATACAGGATGGCATCGACATTCCAGGGGGTGGCCAGGGATTCCAGTGAAAGCGAAGGGTCACGAGATAAATTAAAAACCGATTGATTGGACTCTATCGACTGGGCGAGCTGTTGCAGTTTGTCAAAGAGCTCCTGGCGGACGATATCCCGGTTCTGTTGCTTGATGGCATAGTGTGATGAGGCAATCAAAAAGCCCAGAAACAGCAGAGTGGCCAGCAAAAAGCTGTCCAGTATTCGGTCCTGGAATCGTTTGTTTTCCCCCAGCATGGGGATGGCTCCCCTGCTCACTATCTGGATGATGAATGCAACCAGGCATCCCACGACGAGAAGGGTGAAGCTGAACCGGAAGAAGGAAAACAGGATCATCCGGTATTCGGCAATCACCGTACTTACTTTGATCGTCCGGCCTTCAGGCTCCCGCTTGAGCAAAATACGGTAGGTGGCTTCTGATGTCTGATTGCTGTAATAGGCAAGCGAGTCGTTTTCCAGCCGCTGTAGTTCAGGCTCATTGAGCTCCTGGTAGCTGGGGAAATAGCCGGTGAAGCCCTTCTGTGTGGTATTGATCAGGTTGCCATTGTCATACTTCTGCATTAGGTACGCGTTGTTCCAGTCCTCATAAGTCAGGGAAGCCATGACGGCGCGGATCGGCTTGTTGAACTGGGGACGTTCTTTATAGACCGAGCAGAGAATCCAGGCCTGGGGCGAATAGTCGGAAGAGCCGAAAACAGGGATCCATCCCCGGTAAAACGTCTGGTAGTCCTGTTGATTAATGAGGTCGGGTTGCTGCACGAACGGACGGATAGTCGATTTGGTAATCTGCTGGAGTAGTTCATTCGCTGATTTCAGCGAGGCAATATTGTAAAAGTTCGTCCAGTCCGGGGAGTTCAGGTTGGTAGAATAATCGGCGATAAGTTCTTCGGAATTACTGACAAGCTGTATGTCAAACGAGTAGGTGTTCCATTGTGGGGCCAGGAAATTTTGGATGGCCTCCGTAAAACGGGCTTGCAGGGAAGAACGGTTATTTTGAATATCATCAGAGGTGATGGAGTTGAACTCGTTTTCTAATTCTACGAGCAGTTGTTCTGTCAGCCGGCGAGCCTGGGCGTCTTCTTCCTGGGCGTAATCCCGGGCTGTCTGCAGCAGCTGGGTATCCAGATGGTTGAGATAAGCCTGGTAGAACATCGGCATGCTTACAGCGGCAATAAAGATGCTTCCGAGCACGACTTTACGCAGGGGCGAAAGGGATGATATCCATACAATATCTTGTGCGTATCCCACAGCCATTCCGGCGGTAATGATGAAGGCGAAGATACTCGTAAAGAATACCCAGTTTAATACCGGTTGACCAAGAATAAAGAAGGGGGCAATAAAAAGGCTGATAAAAAACGTAATCGGTAGAACGGTGGCCGACAGCTTGAGATGCTGGCGGGTAACCCGGAATAAGATCCGGTTCAGTGCGATGATCAAAATGCCCGCCGCCAGCAAACCTGTTCCGACCACAAGATAAAGGACAATAGTGCGCCAGTAGGGAAAGATACGCAAATCCAGGAGCGGAATGCTGCCAAAGACGACCTGTTGGGAAATCCAGTTGAAAACCATTGGAATACTGACCGCGTTAATGAAGCCGAACAGGCTTGCCAGCCCAATTGTGCTCAAATAGGAGTTGACACTGAGTTTTGGGTTAAAAAAGGTGACCTTGCGGGCGATGGCTACCGAGGCAAGAAGCCCAAAGGTTGCATGGGTAAAGATGTTGCTCAGTTGCTCAAAGACGGGCGTCCACGTGGTATCTCTGGTCTCCGTAAGGAAGACAGCCCAGTAAGAAAACAGGTCGATATAAGTGAACGCCAGCCACCCCATCCCAATGAACAGAAGCTGAATGAGCAGCCGCTGCCACCAAATGAAGCGATTCATTGTTTTAAAGAATATGGCGATAATAACTCCGATACAAAGGGCGAAGTAGACGGACCGCCAAAAACGAGTGTTTTTTTGCCACTCCGCCTCTTTCTGGTCGAACTGGTCGGTTGTCGCATAGACCACACCGACAGAATCACCGGAAAGATCAGACAGCCGGTGAGCCTGGATAAAATCTTCCGGGGGCTCATTGAAGAGGCTGAGATCCAGCGGGTAGGTACTGTTCGTTGAAGGGTCTGACTGGAAAATATTATACTCGCTTTGGTCTCCGATAGCCAGCGGATTATTTTGTTCGATGCGATAGCTGGTAAAGAGACGGTACCAAATAGTCTGATCATCTCTCTGGATGCTAAAGGGCATATGACATTCCCAGAAGATCGTATTATTTTGCCTGCGAAGCAGAATTTCCGGTTCCCGTGTGTTGTCATAGGGATCTCCGTCTCTGTTTTGCAAGGCAAAGCCTTTCCAGACGATGGCCCGGTTACTCTGATAGAGAGAAATGCTCCAGAAGTCGGAATAGGAATCTAAAACCTGGTATAGTTCAGAGGCCGGACTCCTTTTTAATAGTTGAGGGCGAAGAGTGTTTGCCAATTCTTCTGAACGGCTGAGAAGTTCCTGCTGGCTATCTTTGAACTTTTGGGCCGCATCCGATAGCTCCTGTTGTACCAACTCCTGGTTGGCCTGAGAAGGCTTTATGGCATACCGCCATCCTTCGAGGGCAAGCAGCAGCATCAGCAAACCCATGAAGCTCCACCCAAACAGGCGATAAATGCGACGGTTATCCGAAAAATTTTCCATGTATTAAAAAACGATTCATCAGACTTATGAGAGGGCTTGGTGAACCCCGCCCCCCCTGAATATGAACCGAAATTAGGGTTGAATCAAGTTGGGAATTTCGGAGGGGGATTTTCCCTGCAGGATCCCGATGACCGCGCTGGCCGCCAGCATGCCGATATCTTTTCGGGTCTTATGACTGGCGCTTGCTATATGAGGCGTTAAGAGGCAATGCGGGGCTGTTTGAAGCCTGGGATGAACCTCCGGTTCCTCTTCAAAAACATCAATGCCGGCTCCTCCGATAGCACCCTCGTGTAAAGCGTGGGCCAGGGCGGCTTCATCAACAACCGGGCCGCGGGAAGTATTGATGAGTAGAGCTTCTTCTTTCATCAGAGACAGTATATTCTCGTCAATCAAATGAGTGGTTTCTTCGGTAAGGGGACAGTGCAGGGTCAGAATATCTGCCTGGCGTGCCAGCGACTCTATCCCGGAGCAATACTCGGCTTCGTGACGTTCTTCAATATCGGTCGGCAGGCGACTCCGGTTATGATACATAATGTCCATTCCCATGGCCCGTGCCCGTTTTGCCACCGCTTGCCCGATACGTCCCATCCCCACGATGCCAAGGGTGTTTCCCCGGAGTTCCATCCCCAGGAAGCCCAGCGGATCCCACCCGTCGAAGTTGCCCTCAAGCAGGAACTCCTGTGCTTCATGGAGGCGCCGGCTCACGGCCAGCATCAGGGCAAGGGTGAATTCTGCACACGATTCGGTAAGTACACCGGGCGTGTTAGCGACATGGACCTGGTGACGATGAGCTGCTTCCAGATCAATATTATTATAGCCCACCGCGTGATTTGCAACAATCTGCAATCGCTGGCCAGCCCGGATTACTTCTTCCGTAACAGGATTAGAGAGCATGGGCAGCAGGGCATGGTAGCGTGGTATATCCTCAATCAGGGCCTGCTCATTGTTGTAGGTTCCGCGTTCGCCCACATCAACTTCAAAATGTTTTCTGAGCGTATCGATGACGGACGGGATGATGGGTTCGGTGACAAGAACACGTTTGGGCATAGCTAATAGGAATAGGTTTTACCATTAATGGTCACTTGTGAGTATGTTGCAGCCTCCACTGAATCCAGCTCCTCGTAAATATATGAAAAAGGGACCAGAGCCTGTGTGCACATTGCATCAGTATTACGCCAGGTCGATAGTTTCAGTATAAGCGTATCCCCTTCGATGCGCTGGTTTACGGATTTGAGATGGGTGCAGCCATCGGACAGGTTGCCCGCGATGAGCAATCCTTCATGCGATTCGGTCGTTATTTGCCGGACCGAATCGATATAGACCCTGCCGGCCTGCCGGGCGGTCTTACCGGGTTCTTTAAGCTCGATGAGATGGGGATAGGAGTCCGCGGTATCGGATTGCTCCTTGTTATCCGGGGAAGCGCAGCCGCCGACCACCCAGAACGCTACCGTTGCTAACAGGAAAAGTCTGGGCATAGCCGGGGATCAGGATTCATCTTCAATTTTACGGACGGGGGCGTCATTCCACATACGCTCGAGCGCATAATAATCGCGGAGCTCTTTTTTAAAGATATGCACCACGACATTGACATAATCAAGGATAACCCACCGGCGGCTCTCCAGTCCCTCTTCACGCCAGGCCTGTTCCCCCAGCTCTTCCTTGGTTTCCTTGGTAATATTATTGGCAATAGCCTTAATCTGGACATCTGTTGAAGCGTGACACACCACAAATTTATCGGTAAGAGTAGTAAGTTCATGGACATCCAGTACGGTAATATCTTCAGCCTTTCGATCGAGCATGGCCTCCGTAATAACTTCAATAAGTCGGTCTGAGTCGGCTGTTTTCCTGTTGTTAACGCTTGTAAATTGTTGATCTTCCTGGGGAGAAGTATTGGTCATGTAAAATTAATTGAGTGTTAAAGATTCGTAATCAGAACCGATAACGACCGTCGCATCGAGATAAAAATCTTCGGATGCTTCCACAAAAACATTTCCCGGACGTATTCCCAATGCTTCGGCTACGCGCCGGGCGTTTTTTTCGTCTGTCGTTCGTGCTATTACAACCGTTTCGGTCATGTCAAAGTTCTTAAAGTTTCCGGTTTCCACTACATCAAATCCATTTTTACGGAGCGCGGAAGTAAACGTATTGGCCAGGCCCGGAACGCCACAGCCATTTAAAACTTCGAGCTGGATGATCTTTCCGATAAGTTCGGAATCGTCCTCGGAACGCTGGTTTTCTATCCTGGGATAAACCAGCCGGGTAAAGAGCCCGAATATCAGGAGTACTAACAGCAGGCTGAGGAAACCGATGGCGGCATTAAGGGCAAATGAATTAGAGTCCTTGTTGCTTGATGTCATGCGGCACCGGTCGGATCAATCAAGAATATTATGCCTTGAGTAGAAGGGGTTGTAGCGTTGATGACCCATCCCCCAGGGATTCATGCCGTAATGGTTGGGCAGTTGCTGAACCTGGATGCTGATGTTACTCTTATCGCTGATCTGGTAATTTAATTCCGCATTACGGAGAATAAATTCCGTATTCATCCCATTTCCAGTTCCATTATTATTTGGCATAAAGCTATTGCCGAACGGAGAATGAAGAAGCGATACATCCACCCGTCCGGTCAGTTTATCCGAAAAGAAAAAATGCATCGTATTCGTATAGGCGTTCATATTCTGCATCTGTCCCCCAAAGCTGGAAAACATCATGGAATAGGAATGATCCATCTGCATGTTAAACAGGTTGCCGAGGTTGGAGCCCTCGCTCGGGTTCTGCTTGATCACGGGTCCCATGAGTTCTGATGAATGGTCCAGGTCTTTCCGCAGTTGAGCAGATGCCAGGGAATGGAGGCCGATGGTTAATATGACAAGCACAGCCACAAATGGAAGAAATGACGATTTTTTCATAGCGCTAATATCCGGAATTAGTTTATCTCTTCAGTATACGTACATATATTTTCTATTATATACAACGTTTATCTCTTTATATAAGTATAACAAAGTATCAGCCTACAAGAAAGAGTTTTTGTACCTCTATCACATCCGTATAAAACACCGTCAGCTATAAGGCATCATGCCGGGATAATTAACGTTACGTTGTCTCGAACTCTTCAGCAAGTGATCAGGCCGGTAATGTCTCCTCCAAAGCCTTTGTGAAGGAATGCGGAGGTGGAGGGATTCGAACCCCCGGAACCGTAAAACGGCTCAACGGTTTTCGAGACCGCCCCATTCGACCGCTCTGGCACACCTCCGTATAAATTTCGAACTTGTCCTCCGGATGAAAAAAGAGTATATTTGAAGGCTTTGAATTTCATAAAAATACGGGTTAATAAAACAAAATAAAAGGCTGTAGTTCGCTAATGAAACTAACCGATTTTAAATTTGATATAGATGATTATAATGTTCCCGAAGAACCTGTTGAACCGCGCGATGCTGCCAAGCTGATGGTTTTGAACCGGGAGGATGAGACGATCTCCCATAAAAAATTTTCCGATATTCATGAGTATTTCAATGAGGGTGATGTGCTCATTTATAATGACACCAAAGTTTTTCCGGCGCGACTGAAAGGTAAAAAAGAAAAGACGGATGCTGATATTGAGGTGTTCCTTCTGCGCGAGCTGGTGCCCGAAAATATGCTCTGGGATGTACTTGTTGAGCCCGCCCGGAAAATACGCATCGGCAATAAGCTGTATTTTGGTCCCAACCTCATGGCCGAGGTCATTGACAATACGACCTCGCGGGGACGGACCATTCGATTCCTGTTTGAAGGGACGAATGAAGAACTGTATAAACTCCTGGACGATATCGGTGAGATGCCGTTGCCTCCGTATATCGAGCGGGACGCCAAAGAGGAAGACAAGGAGCAGTACCAGACCATATTCGCAAAAGAGCGCGGTTCCGTTGCCGCCCCCTTCGCAGCTATGCATTTTACGGATGAACTGGTTGAAAAGCTGGAAGACAAGGGTGTAGAAATGCTGCCGATTACCCTGCACATAGGATGGGGCACCTTTCGGCCGGTTGAGGTGGAAGACCTGACCAAGCACCGGATGGATTCGGAAAATTATCATATCTCCCGTGAGACATCCGATAAAATTAATGAGGCGCTGGCAAGCAGCGACAACAAGGTAGTGGGTTGCGGGACGACCGCGGTGCGGACCATAGAAACCAGTATCACAGCCAGTGGTATCTCCAAACCGGGAACGGGGTGGACCGATAAATTTATCTATCCGCCTTATGACTTTAAGATTACAGAAGGGGTGATAACGAATTTCCATCGCCCGGAGTCCACCATGCTGATGCTTGGGGCAGCCTTCGGCGGCTATGATTTTATAATGGAAGCGTACGAGGAAGCCAGGGGAAATGACTATCGTTTTTTTGCCTTTGGCGATGCAATGCTGATCATTTAATCTTAATGACCCCTTGGCAACCAAAGCACTTATAATACCTGCGGCCGGATCGGGAAGCCGGATGCGAAAAGAAGTTCCGAAGCCATTTCTGACCCTGAGAGGTCAGACGATTCTGGAGCGGACTCTGAGTGTTTTTATGCCTCTGGGGTCGCTCCGGCAGGTGATAGTAGCAACGTCCGGGGAGTTCGCTGCTGAGGCCCGGCATATTATGGAATCCGTTTTGCCCGAAGATATAGCCGGACAGGCGGTCATCGGCGGGGAGGAGCGGCAGCACTCCATCCACAACGCCCTGGAGAGGACAGCCGACGTGGATCTTGTATTGGTGCACGACGCTGTTCGCCCGTTTGTGAAACTGGCCCATGTTGAAGCGTGCTGCCGGGCGGCTTCCGAGACGGGCGCTGCATTGCTTGGGATTCCTGCGAAAGATACGATGAAGCGGGTGGATGACCGACATATTGTTCGCGAGACGCCTCCCCGGTCCTTAATGTGGCAGGCGCAAACGCCACAGGTTTTTCGCAAAACACTGCTTGTCAAAGCGTATGAACGGGCGGCACAAGACCAGTTTACGGGTACGGACGACGCCGCTCTCGTCGAGCGGTTGGGAGAAACGGTTAAAATGGTTGAGGGAGATCGCATGAATATGAAACTGACCTATCCATTGGACCTTCAGCTGGCAGAGTTAATAATTGACAACATTCAGAATCAGGATTGAATTGAAGATGCGTATTGGCTATGGTTACGATGTTCACGGCCTCGCAGAGGGCCGGCCCTTGATTTTAGGGGGGGTAAAAATCCCTTTCCCAAAAGGATTGGCGGGCCATTCGGATGCCGATGTACTCCTGCATGCCATTTCGGATGCCTTGCTGGGAGGGTGCGCACTGGGCGATATCGGGCAACAGTTTCCCGACACCGACCAGCAGTATGCCGGTGCCGACAGCCGGGGATTGTTGCGGCGAGTGGTTAGGCGGGTCAGCGAAGAGGGATATGCGATAGCGAACATCGATGCAACGGTCGTTGCCGAGGCCCCCCGGCTGGCCCCCCACATTCTGCAGATGCGGCAGAATATTGCGGAGGATCTTCAGCTGAACGTCACACAGGTTTCCGTGAAGGCAACGACCTCCGAGGGAATGGGATTCGAGGGAACCCGGCAGGGGATGTCGGCCCGTGCGGTAGTGCTTTTAACCTCGGAGAAGCTATGATCGAGCAATTTACCCGGGAAATGGTTCAGCTAATCGGAAGTTTGCCCCCGGTGAGTATTTACCTGGTGTTCTTTTTGGTCGCTTATTTCGAAAATGTGATTCCCCCCATACCGGGGGATGTGCTGGTGGCTTTCGGAGGATACCTGGCGGCGGAATCCGTAGTCGGGCTGATCCCCATTTTAGTATTGACAACGGTCGCATCGGTTCTTGGATTTATGAGCATGTACTGGATAGGTCACCGGTGGGGAGCACAGATAGAACAAAAGCAGAAGGGGGTTCGGGTGTTGCGTTTTATTCCCGTAAAATATCTCAATAAAGTACGCTTGTGGATGCAGAGATGGGGCGTCGGCGTGGTCCTCGCCAACCGGTTTCTGGCCGGAACGCGATCGGTGATTTCCCTGGCTGCGGGACTTGGTCACACGCGCATCAGTTCTACGGTTTTGTGTTCAACGATAAGCTCGGTTTTATGGAACGGAATTTTACTCGGTTTTGGATGGGTCGTGCACGAGAACTGGAGATTAATCGGGGAGTATCTTTCGATTTACGGAAAGGTTATCCTCGGAATAATGGTGTTTTACATACTTATTCGCTTAGGAATTCATTATTACAGAAAATAAGGGGTGATTTTAGCGGAGGGACAAAAAGATGGGCGGGATGAAATTTTATCATATTTCATTGTTGACAAAAATAAAAACTGTGCTTAGCTTTCGAGTCTTTCGGCAGGAGGCTGGTAACTTAGCTCAAATGTTAGGTTGACAAACAAATATTAATCCCGAAAACGCCGGGATGGCCCGGCAGGAGAGTCCCGACATAAGCCAGCGTAGCTCAGTGGTAGAGCAGCTGTCTTGTAAACAGCAGGTCGTCGGTTCGAATCCGGCCGCTGGCTCATGTCGGGATAAACCGTGGGTAACCGATTTGCTTTCGGTACCGGCTGTATTGAGATCTGTTTCGCGTTTTTAGCTCTCGTCGAATTCTTGACATATTGATCCCCTGGGGGGATACCAAAGTGGCCAACTGGGGCAGACTGTAAATCTGTTGTCGTGAGACTTCGCAGGTTCGAATCCTGCTCCCCCCACTTGTTTTAAATGGCAAATAACAAATGTCAAACAATAAGCAAGTTTCCGCGTTCATCTGTAGTCAATGTTGAATTTTGTTGCTTGGCTCAAATTTGTAGCTTGTGATTTGTTATTTAAGTCAAGCGGGCGTAACTCAATTGGTAGAGTGTCACCCTTCCAAGGTGAATGTTGCCGGTTCGACTCCGGTCGCCCGCTCATCCCGCTGGGATATGCACCCAAGCCGTTATAGCTCAGGGGTAGAGCACTTCCATGGTAAGGAAGGGGTCGTCGGTTCAAATCCGACTAACGGCTCACGAAGTGCTGCAATACAATAAACATCGATGTGATTGTAACATTTAACTGTAAACACTGTACTCATGGCAAAAGAGACATTTCAACGCAATAAGCCGCATGTAAACATAGGAACGATAGGTCACGTGGACCACGGGAAGACGACGCTGACGGCCGCGATCACGACGGTGATGGCCAAGCATTACGGGGGAG
>NZ_JBEPWZ010000051.1:0-15122 GCF_041642155.1 Fodinibius sp. | reverse complement strand
AGTTTATGATCTGGTTTGAACAGGCATTGTCCGCTGATCTGCTCGACCCCAATGCAATGACACTGGCGACGGCAACCGGGGAGGGGGTGCCGGCTTCCCGCATTGTCTTGCTCAAGGGGGTGGACCAAGACGGGTTCCGGTTTTATACGAACTATGCCAGCCGTAAAGGCAGGGAGCTGAAAGAAAATCCCCAGGCGGCTTTGTGTTTTTACTGGCCTCCACTGGAACGACAAGTGCGCGTAGAGGGACAGGTGAAGAAGGTAAGCCGTGCCAAGTCGGCCGACTATTTTCGGCGGCGCCCCCGCTTGAGCCAGCTGGGGGCCTGGGCCTCTCAGCAGAGCAGCAGGGTGGATTCACGCAAAGAGCTGGAGGACACCTTCAGGGAAGCAGAGAAGCGATTTGAAAATGAGGAGGTGCCCCTGCCGGACTTCTGGGGAGGATACCTGCTGGTACCTGAGTACATCGAATTTTGGCAGGGACGAAAGGGACGCCTTCACGATCGTATATGCTATGAAAGGCAGGGGGAAGGCTTGTGGGAAATTTTTCGCCTCTCTCCCTGAGCAAGATATCTTGATAGTAGAATTATGGGACGGAATAAACTCGAGCGTTTTGAGGATATAACCGCATTTGAGAATGTGCTTGAATACACCGATTTCCGCGAGACGGAGGTCCCGGTGCCGAGGGGGCGGTGGAACTCCGATATCTTTGAAAAGGAGCAGCCGATCGTTTTGGAGCTGGCCTGCGGGAAAGGGGAATATTCACTGGCGCTCAGCGAAGAGTATCCCGGTAAGAATATTATAGGGGTGGATATCAAAGGCGCCCGCATCTGGAAGGGAGCACGTGAGGCGCTGCAAAGCAACCGGGGGAATGTGCGTTTTCTGCGAATATATATCGATCACCTGGACGAATATTTTGCCCCGGGGGAGGTGGAGGACCTCTGGATCACGTTTCCCGATCCCTATCCCCGGGGGAGCGATAGAAACAAGCGACTAACCTCTCCCAAATTCCTGAATATCTATCAGAACATCCTGCAGCGGGACGGATCCATTCGGCTGAAAACAGACAGCGATCAGCTTTTTTCGTATACCCGGAGAGTGATCGAAAAGACAGGATGCAGGATCCTGGAGAGGGTAGAGAATATATATGAAGAGCGGCCCGGGGATCCGTTGCTCACCCAAAAAACCTATTTTGAACGGAAACACCTGAAAAAGGGAAAGACGATTTCCTATCTCCGTTTTACGTTGCCGGGCGATCCTATTTTATAGGGGATGTTACAGAACCGGTCTTTTGCCCGATGCCGCCGCTGCCGGTCGGTTGAAATGAGCCATATGCCGCGATTGTAACCCCCTGAGCCTTAACCTTGAACAAAATCCCTGCTTTTACAATATCCTCTTAAGCAGATAACATTTTTGGGAGGTATGTAAAGCCACAACCCGGCCGAACCTTTCAGATTTCCTGCATTATTCTATGTTAGCAGATATGTGAAAGTATTAAAAAAAATATGATTAGAGGATAGGGAGTATATTCATATACAATAGTAATCGAAAGCGGGAAAGTTATTTTTTTAACCACTAAATGGGATGGGACTAACTATTCTTTTTGATCTATTGGGGAAGTTTGCGTAACCTTTTTAAAAATAAGATTGCTTTATGACCTCAGAAATGTTTACTTACAACTTAACGGTGTTAACTGCTACCTATGAAAGAGATGAATAAACAAAGTTTAAAGCTTCGGATTATAAGTGCAGCCCGGGACGTTCTGCTCTCGGATGGATACCGTAACTTGTCATTGCGCAAAATTGCCCGCAGTATCGGAGTAAGTGCAACCAGTATTTATCTTCATTTTGATAGCAAAGATGATCTCGTTCACACACTTATTGAAGAAGCCATTGAACGGTTGAACAGAGCGCTGGAGATTTGTGTAGTTAATAAAGAATCGCCGGTCAAAAAGTTAGAGGCGCTTGCCCAAACATATGTAAGCTTTGCTCTCAAGCATCCCCGGGAGTACCAGGTTATCTACCTGGTTAGTTCCGATGAGATGACCCGCTATCCGAAGGAGAAATTTCGCAAGGCCCGAAAGGGATACGGGCTGGTGCTGGAGGTCTTAAAAGAGGGGATAAACAGCGGTAAAATGGAAGAAGAGAAGCCAAACATAGCTGCCTATACTTTTTGGGCGCAACTGCATGGGGTCATGTCAGTAGTGTTATCGGAGCGGCTTGACAGGCGGATCGATCAGAACGAATTTATCGAAGAAGCCATTAATCATATTATCAGTGGATATATAACGCACGATTCGCTAAAGATGGAAAATATCATAGATAATTAAGTATAACTCAGTGGTGAGGTAATGTTATGGATTTTTTAAGTGAGAGTTTGGGTTTTTTATTTCAGTATCCATTTTGGGCGGTTTTTGTAAGTATGGTTATTGTGGCCACACTGCTTGCTTTTTGGGGCGCCCCACTCTGGGTGTGGGCGATCGGGGGTTTTGTTGTGCTTTGGGGATTTTCAGCGCCGGCCTGGCTGTTTGTGGTATATGGGGCGCTGGTACTGCTGTTCAATATAAAAGCTATCCGTCGAACCGTTTTAACGGGTCCGTTGATGAAGCTGCTGGATACGCTGAATTTTCTTCCGGTCATTTCAGAAACAGAACGTACGGCCATTGAAGCGGGAAATGTATGGGTGGATGCCGAGCTGTTCTCGGGAAAGCCGGACTTGGAGCGATTGGCCAGCGAATCTTATCCTGAACTATCGGATGACGAACAAGCTTTTTTAGAGGGACCGGTTGAAGAGCTCTGCAGTATGGTCGATGACTGGGATGTGTATGTACGCAAGGGCTTTACGGATGAAGTCTGGGATTATATGCGGGAACACAAGTTTTTCGGCTTGATTATTCCCGAGGAGTACGGCGGATATAATTTTTCGGCTACTGCGCACAGCGCCATTATTGCAAAGCTGGCTTCCCGTTGCGGGCCGCTGGCGACCACCGTAATGGTTCCGAATTCACTGGGACCGGCGGAGCTTTTAATGCACTATGGGACACAGGAACAGAAAGATCGTTACCTGCCGGAACTGGCGACAGGAGAGGAAATGCCTTGTTTTGCTCTCACTGAATCGACCGCGGGTTCCGATGCCGGCGCTATGACCGCGGAAGGAGAAGTCTTTAAGGGAGAGGATGGAGAACTGTATATCAGGCTTAATTTCGAAAAGCGCTATATTACCCTGGCGGCCATATCAACGATTATCGGACTGGCCTTTAAATTGGAAGACCCGGAAAATCATTTGGGTAAAGGCAAGGATCTGGGTATTACCTGCGCCCTGATTCCCAGCGATACCGAAGGCATCCGGCTGGGGCGGCGCCACGATCCCCTGGGAATCCCGTTTTATAACTGTCCGATTAACGGTGATGATGCCGTGGTATCAATTGATCAGATTATCGGGGGTCCCGAACAGGCCGGAAACGGCTGGCAAATGCTGATGGAATCGCTGGGAGTGGGACGTGGTATCTCGCTGCCCGCCCAGAGTGCGGGGGGCGCTAAAGTTGCTACCCGGGCGATCGGTGCCTATACGGCCGTGCGGCGCCAGTTTGGAATTAATATCGGCAAGTTCGAAGGCATTGAAGAACCCATGGCTCGCATCGGCGGATTTAATTACCTGATGGATGCCGCCCGGCGGTATACCTGTGCCGCCCTGGATACGGGAGAAAAGCCGGCGGTCATTACGGCTATAGCCAAATATAACTTTACGGAGCTGGGACGCAAGATCGTAAACGATGCCATGGATATTCAGGGTGGGGCGGGTATTTCACGGGGACCCCGCAACATTTTTGCCCACCAGTATACCGCGCTGCCGATTGCGATTACGGTGGAGGGAGCGAATATTCTGGCCCGAAGCCTGATGATATTCGGGCAGGGCGCCATCCGTTGCCATCCCTACGCGTATAATGAAATCGATGCCCTGACAAGGGGGGATGTCAAAGCTTTTGACGATGTCTTCTGGAAGCATATCGGCCATATTGTCCGCAATACGGCGAGGGCCTTTCTGTTGAGCGTAACACGTGGTTCCATTGCCTCATCGCCGGTTGGCGGTGCGGCTTCCACATACTATAAAAAGTTGTCATGGGCCTCGGCTTCCTTTGCTTTCCTCGCGGATGTTGCGCTGGGCTCTTATGGAGGGGGACTTAAAATAAAGGAGAAAATAAGCGGGCGGTTTGCCGATATTCTCAGCTGGATGTACCTGGCTACCACCACGCTGCGCCGCTATGATGCCGAGGGACAGAAGGAAGAAGATCGCATATTTTTTGAATGGGCGATGCAATACGCTTTTGCGCAGATCCAGGAAGCCTTTGACGCCATTTATCGGGAAATACAGGTGCCCGGACTCAGCTGGCTGTTCCGCGGACCTATTGCCCTTTGGTCGAGGATGAACAGGATAGGGGCCATGCCGTCCGATGAGCTGGGACACAGGGTGGCCCAGGCAATGCAGAAACCCGGCCGGCAGCGAGATCGCCTGACTGACGGTATCTACCTTCCCGGGGATAAGGAACAGGCGATGGGACGGTACGACTACGCCCTGCAGGCACTGGAAGATGCCGAAGCTGTATATAAGAAGATCTATAAGGCGACGAAGAAAAAAGAGCTGCCTAAAACACAGCCCCGGTTTGTAATCGAAGAAGCCCTGGAGAAAGGGATTATTTCATCCGAAGAGGCTGAGCTGATTCGCGAGGCTGAAGATGCGCGGCTTGACCTGGTTCAGGTTGATGAGTTTACGCTCGAAGAATACCAGAACCAGACGCCTGCGCCGCCGCTGAAAACCACGGGGGACATGAACGTTCAATCTTAGCGCCTGGGCGCCTTGAAAATCAAAAGGGATCCCATTTACATTGCAGGGGAATACCTGCCGGTGAACTGGTTATTAGTTCCTAAGTCCTACGCATGGCTTTTTTTCCATTCCTTGGCAATCAGGAAGGCTAATTCCAGGCTTTGCTGGTAATTCAGGCGCGGGTCGCAGTAGGTCTCGTAATTGTTATGCAGCTCGCCCTCGTGAAGTCCTTTGGCTCCGCCCACACACTCCGTCACGTTATCGCCGGTAAGTTCGAGATGTACCCCGCCGAGATAACTGCCCTGATCGCGGTGAATAGCAAAAGTCTTGCGTATTTCAGAGACAATGTCATCAAAGTTGCGGGTTTTGAAATCATCGTTTGTCGCAAAAGTATTGCCGTGCATGGGATCGCAGCTCCATACCACCGGCATGCCTTCATGTTTGATCTGACGGATGAGATCCGGTAATCCCTTCTCTACTTCATCTTTGCCGAACCGGCTGATCAGCACAATTTTACCCTGCTCGTGTATGGGGTTCAGCCGGTTGATCAGTTTCAAGGTATGATCCAGGTCATAATTCGGACCAATTTTAATTCCGATAGGGTTACGGATACCCCGCAGGTATTCCACGTGGGCCCCGTCCAGGTCCCGGGTCCGATTGCCTAACCACACCATGTGGGCACTCAGGTTGAACCAGCCTTCGCGCCGGGGCACTTTACGGGTTTGCGCCGAATCATAATGAAGGTTCAAACTCTCGTGCGAGGTATAAATATTCACTCTCTGCGCCGTATTAAAAGAGTTGGGTGTAATGGTCTCCATAAAGCTCACCGCTTTTTGGATAGAGTTGACCATCTCTTCGTATTCTTTGTAGTACTCATTCTCCCGCATAAAATCCAGCTCCCAGTACTCGGGATGATGCAGGTCGGCAAATCCCTCGTCAGCCAGAGCCCGCAGAAAATTAAGGGTCAGTGCCGCCTTATTGTATCCGGTGAGCAGTCTCTGCGGATCGGGTACGCGGTCTTCGCGCGTGGGATTGATACTGTTGATCAGATCCCCGCGGTAATTATGGATCTTCTCTCCTTCTACCACTTCAAAATCGCGTGAACGGGGCTTGGCATACTGTCCGGCAATACGTCCGACCCGTACAACGGGCGTCTCCATCTCATGGATGAGAATGAAGCTCATCTGCAATAAAACCTTCAGAAGATTGACAATCTTTGTCGATTCGCAGCCGTCAAAGCTCTCGGCACAATCGCCTCCCTGCAGCAAAAAGCCTTTGCCGGCAGCTACTTCGGCCAGCTTATCTTTGAGGGCTTGTATTTCCCATGAAGTAATCAGCGGGGGATTATTTTGAAGCTGCCGGTAGACCTGTTCCAATTCGGCTTTATCCGGGTAGGTGGGAAGCTGTTTAATAGGAAATTCTTTCCAGGATGTTGGAGACCAGTCTTTGGGGTTTGCCACTTCAGGAGCTACGGTTTGTTTGGAAAACATGCTATATTCTTATCGATAAGTAGTTCAGTGAAACCCTGAAAATACAGAAAAATACGTGTGAGAGCAATCACAATTATAAGAGGCCTTGCAAAACCGTTCTTTTGGTCTATCGTTGAATTCGATCGGGCTTTGATATGGTATCAGATTTCCTGGTTTTCCAAAAGGTCTCTTATAAAAGGGCACAGAGCCTCAGTCTACAGGTTCAAGCACTAAAATTCCCTGTTTATTAATATAACCGTATTTATTTCCAAGATTTACCAGCGCAAACCCGTTCCTGAAATCCCACGCCCGATCATAAATAGGATCCGCAGTTAACCGTCCCCGCCGGTCCACAAAGCCTACCCGCCCGTTTTGCCGGACTCGTGCTTGTCCCTCACGGAATGAATAGGCCCGGTCATATTCGGGAGCGATGATAAATGCTCCTTCTTTATCGATATACCCGTATTTCTTCTGGTCCAGGTTGGCATCGCTTTCCGGCATCGCTACGGCAGCTATCCCTTCAGAAAAAGGTTCGGCATCCAGGAATTTTGAGGGAATGGCTACCTCTCCGTTGGTGTCGATATAACCCCACTGCTGAAATTCCAGCTGCACCGGTGCCAGCCCGTCGGAAAATGATTTTGCTTCCCGGTAGCGGGGTGGGACGACCATCTCGCCCGACCGGTTAATATACCCCCATTCCCGGTGAGTTGAGGTCTGAACGAGAGCCCGTCCGTCCGAAAAATTCTCGGCGGCGCTGAACTGCGGTTCAACCGCAAAGGTTCCGTCTGTGTTTATAAAACCCCATTCACCTCCCCGTTCTTTCTGGACGGCAGCACGCCCGTTCCGGAAGTCGAACGCCCGGTGAAATTGCGGCTGAATCACGAAACGGCCGGAATGACTGATAAACCCATACTGGCCGTCGGACTGAACCCGGGCCAGGTTCTCAGAGAAGGAGTGCGCTTCCTCAAAGCGCGGCTTGATAGCTATAGCTCCCTCCCGGTCGATGTAGCCAGCCACGTTGGAACGATACACAACCGCCAGTCCTTCTGAGAAAGAATAGGGCCAGCTATCGCCGCTGCGGAGCTGAAACTGCGGGGAAATACGCTGGATCAAATGTTCATCCATAAAACCGACCTGCTGACCTTTCACAAAAGGATATAACGTACCCACTTTGCCGGGAGCATCGCTTTCAGGCGGCTCAAGAATTTTACAGGAGGTCCACAGCAAGCAAAAGGCAATGAATAATGCGAGATTGCGACAGATCGGTTTCATGAGCAATAAGGAATATATATTTTTCTGCAAGATCAGGATCCATATTAACTGTAGAGATCATTGCAAAACCCAGTCCCGTCCACGCTGAACACCGAGAGCAGTCGGGACAAACTTCTTCTTTCAGTATCTACTGTAAAGTATGTTAGAAGCTATTTGGTTCTGTTGTATGCAATAGAATAGATCCCGTACCTGGAAACCGGAAAGAGTGATACCGGTTTTGCAAAAGATTCTTCTGTTGTGTTACGATTTCTGCATGATATTGTTCCCTTCAAAGCTGGTACGGGGTGGAGGGGATGACCGTAACACCAGAGCTCAAATGTTTATAAATCACGGCGGTAGCCATAGTGGTCAGGGGATAGGTCAGGATAATGCCAATGCCGAAGAAGAGGGCCCCGAGGATATTGAGTACCACGACAACCGCGCCGAACAGAAAGAGTTCAAGGGTAAGATGTTCCGTCTGGTAATAGCTTTTTTGCAGTGCAGTAATAGCGGAATGGGTATCCTCCAACAGGTAATAGGGATAAAACTGAAATCGTATAGCGATAAATATGCCGGGCAGTACAAACAGAAACAGTCCGACGACGACAGCAATCATATAAAGCAGATAGGCCATAAAATAGGCTGGAAATGGTGTGATGCTGTTGAACAGGTCTGCTACTTCCACATACCTGTCATCGATGAGCAATAGTATGATTTTATAAAACCCAAGACTCAGGAAGAGTTGGAATACTGTTAATGCAATGGAGAGAATTTGGAGCTGCAGGGAGGGTTCTTCCGGTGAATAGAGCATGAGATAAACCTGCGGTATAATTGCCAGTACGTAGTAGGTGACAGCTATACCGATTATAAACGAGAGATACTTTTTGTATAGATGAAAACTGAATTTGAAAAGCCGGATCAGGTCAATAGAATATTGCTCCATGGAGGTTGAATGAATGCGAGGATATTTCGGTTATATACGAGAACGACAAAGTCAAAATTTTTAAGAATTTAAGGCTTCAAAAAATACGATTTATCTGTATCTTTAAAAGTTTAATTGAACCTAAAGATTGTCCCCCTTTTGCGAGAAAATATAGTTATCCGCGGCGCGCGCGAACACAACTTAAAAAATATTGATGTTAATATTCCCCGGGAAAAGCTGGTGGTCGTCACCGGCATATCGGGATCCGGCAAGTCGTCGCTTGCTTTCGATACGATCTATGCGGAAGGACAGCGGCGTTTCCTGGAATCACTGTCGGCTTACGCACGCCAGTTCCTGGGCATGATGGAGCGTCCCGAAGTGGATTTTATAGATGGGCTATCGCCGGTGATCTCAATTGACCAGAAGACGACCAACCGGAACCCGCGGTCGACGGTGGGGACGGTAACCGAGATTTATGACTTCCTGCGGCTGCTCTACGCTCGCATCGGGGTACCCTATTCCTGGAAGACGGGGAACAGGATGTCTAAGCAGACCTCCGAAGAGGTGGTCTCTACCATCATGGATATGCCCGAAGGCACCAAGGCCTACTGCCTGGCGCCGGTGGTGCGGGGACGCAAGGGTCACTACCGGGAGCTGTTCGAACAGACGATGAAGCAGGGGTTCGTGCAGGTCCGGGTGGATGGAGAGCTGATGGATATCAAAGAGGGGATGAAAGTGGATCGCTATAAGACACACAATATTGAGGTCGTCGTCGACCGCTTTGTAATTAACCGGAAAAGCGAAAAGCGCATTGCCGAAAGCGTGCGACTGGCGCTGGAGATGGCGGAAGGCAACGTCATTTTATCGGTCCCGAATGAAGAGGGCGGATTTGACGATCATCTGTATTCCCAAAATTTGTTCGACCCGGAAAGCGGCCTCGCCTACGAAGATCCCGCCCCGAACATGTTCTCCTTTAATTCGCCCTACGGCGCCTGCCAGAACTGCGACGGCCTGGGCTACACCTATGATGTCGACCGCAACCTGGTCATCCCCAACAAAGAGCAGACGATCGAAGAGGGGGCTATTCGCTTTTTGGGAAAACCGCGCGATATTTTTGCTTTTAAACAGCTGAAAGCCGTTTTAAAGACACTCGATCTGGACTTTGAAACACCCATTAATGAATTTTCCGAGGAAGCGCTGGATCTGTTGTTCGAGGGAGGCGGTGACAGGAAGTACGATGTAAGCTACGACTTCCGCCAGGACAATGTCACCTACAAGCACTCCTTCGATGGATTGCGTAATATGATACGTGAGCAGTACAGGGAAAGCAAATCCAATAAAAAGCGTGATAAAGCGAAAGCCTATATGAGTAAGATCGCCTGTCCCGACTGCGGGGGCGGCCGACTGAATAAAGAATCGCTTTCGTACAAAATTGACGGTTATTCGATCGATGACCTGGTGGAACTGGATATCAAAACATTGCGTCATACCTTGAATAACCTGGAGCTGGATGGACGACAGCAGAAAATTGGCAGCCAGGTATTGAAGGAGGTACGTGACCGGGTGGATTTTCTGTTGAATGTGGGCCTCAATTATCTTACGCTCGACCGCGAGGCCCAGACGCTCAGTGGAGGGGAAGCCCAGCGCATCCGGCTGGCCACGCAGATCGGCACCCAGCTGGTCGGGGTCCTTTACATCCTGGACGAACCAAGTATCGGCCTGCACCAGCGGGATAACATTAAGCTTATTCGTTCCCTGGAGACCCTGCGCGACCTGGGCAACAGTGTCATCGTGGTCGAACACGATCGAGAAACCATCGAACAGGCCGATTACGTCTTGGACCTGGGTCCCGGCGCGGGAGAGCACGGCGGGGAAATAGTGACGGAGGGACGGCCGGAAGAGCTTGATCCCGACTCGATGACAGCCAGGTTTCTGAATGATGAGGAGACGGTTCCGTATTCGGAAGAGCGGCGGGAAGGCAGCGGAAAAACCGTTCGGCTGGAAGGGGCACGCGGGCATAACCTCAAGCAGGTGGATGTGGATATACCGCTGGGGAAGTTTATCTGTGTGACCGGCGTGAGCGGAAGCGGCAAAAGTTCGCTTATCAACCAGACGCTTGAGCCTATCCTCTCTACTGAATTTTATAATTCTAAATCGGTGCCGCTGCCGTACGACGAGGTACACGGCATTGATAACCTCGACAAGATTATTTCCGTCGACCAGAGTCCGATCGGACGCACCCCGCGGTCAAATCCAGGGACATACACGAAAGTTTTTGATCACATCCGCAAGCTCTTCGCCCAGCTGCCGGAATCCAAGATCCGGGGATATGACCAGGGGCGCTTTTCCTTCAATGTGAAAGGCGGCCGTTGCGAGGCCTGCAACGGGGATGGCGTTCGCAAAATCGAGATGAATTTCCTGCCCGACGTTTATGTGGATTGTGAAACCTGCAACGGAAAGCGGTATAACCGTGAGACCCTGGAAATCTACTACAAGGGAAAAAACATTTCGGATGTGCTGAATATGTCCATTCGTGAAGCCCACGAGTTTTTTGACTCCGTTCCGGCCATTAACCGTATTCTGGGTACGCTTGTCGATGTGGGACTCGGATACCTGCGGCTGGGACAACCAAGTACGACCCTTTCCGGGGGCGAAGCACAGCGTATTAAGCTGGCGCGCGAGCTGGCCAAGGTGGGTACTGGCGATACGCTCTATATTATGGATGAGCCAACGACCGGACTGCATTTCCAGGATGTTCGCCTGCTGGTGGATGTGGCTCAGCGGTTGGTGGACAAGGGTAATACGGTCATCGTCATTGAACACAACCTGGATTTGATCAAAGCGGCAGACTGGATTATTGATTTGGGCCCCGAAGGGGGACAGGAGGGAGGAGAGATTATTGCCAAAGGAACGCCGGAAGAAGTGGCTGAAATAGAAGGAAGTGCTACGGGGACCTTCCTGAAGGAGGAATTCGAACGGGAAGAGAAGCAAAAAATTACGGCATGAGGACCCTGAAAGATTATTTGGAAACCAGCGGCGCAACGCGTTATTTATACTTTAGATATTAGCGTTATTAGCTATTAATTATGGTTAACTGCCAATATCCGGTTAACTGCCAATATCAAAGAAAGGTGATCTGTTATGGCGTTCTTTATTCGATGTCTCGGAGTCTTCATTCTGTCATGGATCGTATTTTCAATAGGGGTGTCAGCTGTGTGGGTTGGCGAGCACGCTCTTGCCTTTTCAATTTTATATGGCGGGGTGGCAGGTATTTTCCTCAGCGTGCTTTACGGCTGGATTGACGAATTGGTAATCCGGCATCACGGGTCGTAAAAAATGCCTCTCGTTCTGCCCGTACCCTCTGTGATGCTGACGCTGGGATTCAACCTATAATAGTGCAATGTCCCACCGCGGTTTCTCCCGCTGTCTTAGCTGGCAAGACGGATATCCTGCAATCTTTTTGGATTTTGCTCCTCACTCAAAATACAGAGCTGTTTCCATACATGGGCCCTAAAAAAGAATCTTTATTTGACTAATGATATGAACAGCGAAAATTGTTATAATAGTCTCTTCAATCATTTATAATATAAATTTAATCTCTTAGAAAACGGGATCATGGCATTAGCATCCAAAAGCATAAAAGAACTTTTAGGTGATGAAGCAGAAGATTTGCTGACTCACAAATGTGACACAATATCCAAAGACAAACTCCACCTGCCCTCTCCCTCTTACGTAGATGAGGTATGGTACCAGTCCGATCGGAATCCACGGGTACTGCGGAACCTGCAGGCGTTGCTGGATCACGGCCGGCTGGGAGGTACCGGCTTTACCTCCATTTTACCGGTGGACCAGGGAGTTGAACACTCCGGTGGAGCCTCATTCGCACCCAATCCCGACTATTTTGATCCCGAAAATATTATAAAACTGGCCATTGAAGGAGGGTGCAACGGTGTTGCTTCCACTTTCGGGGTATTGGGAGCGGTAGCTCGAAAGTATGCGCATAAGATTCCTTTTATTGTTAAAATCAATCACAATGAGCTGATGACCTATCCGAATACGTACGATCAGGTGATGTTCGGTTCGGTCGAACGTGCCTACGATATGGGGGCTGTAGCGGTAGGAGCTACGATCTATTTTGGTTCGGAAGAATCCAGCCGTCAAATTCAGGAAGTCGCCCGCGCTTTTGAACGTGCGCACGAACTGGGACTGGCCACTATTCTCTGGTGCTATACCCGAAATTCAGCTTTTAAGGTGGATGGGGAAGATTATCACGCATCAGCCGACCTTACGGGTCAGGCGAACCACCTGGGGGTAACGCTTCAGGCCGACATAATCAAGCAGAAGCAGCCGACGAATAATGGAGGATACAAGGCCCTGAATATGGGAGATTCTTCTTATGGCAAGCTCGATGAGGATATCTATAACAAGCTGGCCAGTGAACACCCCATAGATCTCACCCGCTATCAAGTGGCAAACTGCTATATGGGCCGCGCCGGGCTGATTAATTCGGGCGGAGGTTCCGGAGAAAATGATTTTGCCCAGGCTGTCCGAACAGCTGTGATTAACAAGCGCGCCGGCGGCATGGGCCTCATTAGCGGCCGTAAAGCCTTTCAACGTCCGCTGAAAGAAGGAGTTAAGCTGCTTAACTTTATTCAGGATGTCTATCTGGATGAGGATATTACCGTAGCATAACATTATCAGCATTCGTCTTAGGGTCCTATGGAGCATTCCATAGGACCTTTTTTTTAATCATCGGATGACAGATTGAAGAGAACGATAGTATTTGTATTTCTATTATTTAACTGTGATGTCTATTTTGGCCTATCGGTTTTTTTGACTAACGGCAAGTCCTAAAATCTTTTCCTTTGGTAAATAGCGACGAACAAATACAGGAAGATCCCAAGAAGTATTTCTCCAAGAAATATCTTTTTATATCGATAGCCCTGAGCGTGGCTACGATGGGATTTCTTATTTACTATACATATACGCCCGGGGTACTCAAGCATTTGAGGGTAAAACGATTACCGGGCATTGTTCTTGCGATCGTGGTTTCTTTTCTCAGGCTTTGGTTTGTGGCCGCCAAGATTCGCTATCTGTCAGAAAAAAAACTGGGATGGATGGCCTCTTTCAGGGTGATGCTTAGCTGGGATTTTACTTCGTCCATAACGCCTTCTACCATCGGCGGCGCGCCAATGGCTACCTATGCTCTGACAAAAGAAGGGTTTAAACTGGGACAGTCGACCGCAATCATACTGTACAGCGTATTGCTTGACCAGCTATGGTTTGCCCTGGCGATTCCTATTCTGGTTGTTGCAGCTTTTTTTTATGAGGTGGTGCCCGACAATACCGGAATGATCGGCCATGCTTCCATGGTTCTCCTGTATATCGGACTCCTAAGCTATGCCGGTTTGATGGCCTACGGGGTATTGAAAAATCCCAATGCCATTAAAAAAGTAGTGAGTGTGGTATTCAAACTTCCTTTTTTGCGGAAGTGGCAGGAAACAGTCAATGCCGAAGCTGATAATCTGGTCGAATATTCTCACGAACTGCGTAAGAAGCCCGCCAGCTTTTTGGTGAACACATTCCTCCTGTCAACGATGTCGTGGTTGTGCCGTATTGCCTTGCCAACCATAGTCGTGCTGAGCTTGCTACCCGTCGATGTTATTTTATCTGTTCTGCGTAGCCTGGCCATGAACCTGGCTTTTCTGATCATGCCTACACCCGGCGGAAGCGGCGGGGTGGAGGGACTTTTTGCTATTTTCCAGGGGCCGCTTATTGATCGCAAAGCGTTTATCGGCCTTGCTGTATTCGCATGGCGCATAATAAGTTATTATATCACCGTGGGTCTCGGCATGATGGCGACGACCTGGTACATCAATCGTTCAGTGGTCGACAATTTCGAAGATCTGACGGAGAAAACGGTAGAAAGCGACCTCTCTTCATCCAAATCGGCATAGCTATGGCTAAAGATCGAATGCAGTATGTCTGCGACGAATGTGGGCATACGGCCACAAAATGGCTGGGAAACTGCCCGAATTGCGGGAGCTGGCATACCTTCAAGGAGTTTAAAGTGGAGCGGAAGCCGGCTTCCGAGAAAGAGCACAAGGGCAAGGTAGAGGGACTCGAAGAGTCGCCGCCGCCCCAGAAGCTGGATGATATCGAGTCGTATGCGAAAGAGCGGTTTATGAGTCATATTCAGGAGCTGGACCGGGTGCTGGGCGGTGGATTTGTATCGGGCTCGTTTGTCCTCGTGGGGGGCGATCCCGGCATCGGGAAGAGCACACTTACCCTGCAGATCGGCAAGGCCAACCCGGAGCTTAAAATATTGTACTGTGCGGGGGAGGAATCGGCGGGACAAATCCGCCAGCGAGCCAGGCGCCTGGGGGTGGACTCGGCTAATTTTTATGTCTATACCGATACAAACATCGATAACGTGCTTAGGGAAGCCCGTAAAATGAACCCCGACCTGCTGATTGTGGATTCCATTCAAACGGTATTCCGTACCGAACTGACGAGCATGGCGGGGAGCATCCAGCAGGTAAAGGAATGTGCAGCGCTGTTGCAGCAGCTGGCCAAGAAACAGGACATTACCACGCTTGTTATCGGACACGTTACCAAGGAGGGCAGCATCGCAGGTCCCCGGGTGCTCGAGCACATGGTTGA
>NZ_JBEPWZ010000050.1:14402-15170 GCF_041642155.1 Fodinibius sp. | reverse complement strand
CCAACCATAAAAAGGACCAGGCGAGTATCTTTAACCCAGTTTAAACCATATTCTCAGCCACAGATGATTGATCTACGCATTATCAGCGGAACGGATCGACCAAACTCATATGCGCTTCGCGTATCACAGTATCTGCAGAAGAAATACCGGCAGGAAGGGATAGAAGGCCGGATTATCGATCTGCGGGATTTCCCGATAGAACAGGTCAGCGGGGGCAGGTATGGGGAACATATCCCGGAAGTCAATGCTTTTGTGGATCAGGCGGTACAGGCCGATGGGTTGGTTATGGTGTGTCCGGAGTATAACGGCGGCTACCCGGGGATCTTAAAACTTTTTATTGATTACTTTCCCTTTCCGGAAAGCCTTCATAAAAAACCGGTGGCACTGGTGGGAGAGGCCAACGGGGCCTTCGGCGCCCTGCGGGCCGTGGAACAGCTTCAGCAGGTAGTTAGCTATCGCAATGCCCATGTCTTTCCGGAACGCGTATTTATACCACGCATAAACAAAAATTTTGATGACCAAAAAGGGATTAAGGATGCCTTTCAGCAGGAGCTTCTGGAGTCGCAGATTAAAAATTTTGTCCCTTTTGTGCGTGAATTTAAAGGAGAGACGTCCTAGCCTGATAATTCAGCTCATCAGCTCATTTTCAGCATATAACCCACTCCGTGCAGGGTCACCAGGTATTTCGGATTATCGGGATGTATTTCAACCTTGGACCGCAGTTTGGAAATATGTACATCCACTGTCCGGGTATTGGTACTGAATTCA
>NZ_JBEPWZ010000050.1:0-14392 GCF_041642155.1 Fodinibius sp. | reverse complement strand
CGAGCAGCGCATCCCGTGAGACCGGTTCATTGACGTGGGCTGCGAGATAGCGGATAAGCTCTACTTCGCGCGTCGTTAATTCGATGTCACCTTGTTCGGGGTGTTTGGCGCAGGCATTTTTCAGGTCGATATGAATATCGCCGAGCTTTAACTGATTGATGGGTTTGGCCTTGGCATACTGATCCGACCGGCGAAGGCGAGCCTGGATGCGAGCCAGCAGCTCCTTCACACCAAACGGCTTGGTTACATAGTCGTCTGCACCGATATTTAAGCCGGTGACCTTATCGATCTCCTGATCCCGGGCCGTAAGCATGATGATCGGGAAGGTGTAGTTCATGGCCCGTACTTTTTTACAGACGTCGTAGCCACTCATGCCGGGCAGCATGAGATCCAAAATCATAAGGTCGAGATCTTCATTTTTGACGATATCAACGGCGTCGTCCCCCTTTTCCGCTACAAAGGTATGATATCCTTCATTTTCAAGGGTATCCTCAAGCGTAAACACAAGACTCGGCTCATCTTCAACAATAATTATTTTTTTAGATTCCGCGGGCATAATTTTTTGTTTATGATGTTAGAGAAGGAGAGCGCATTGCTGAGGAATCAACGGCTGAAGCCTGGGATTCTTCAACGGGGCTGTTGACGAGGGTGGGGAAGGTGACGGTAAATATGGAACCTTTACCCACTTCACTGGCTACGCTGATGCTTCCCCCGTTCAGCTCCACCAAGCTTTTGACAATGGAAAGTCCCAAGCCATGACCTTTCGTTTGAGCGGTCAGCGTGTCCTCTGCCCGGTAAAACTTGTCAAAAATATGAGACATCACCTTTTTGGGCATGCCTACACCGTGGTCTTCCACTTTAAGGGTGATGTTATCGTCACTCGCTTCCAGGGAAATACCCAGGTACCGTTCCTCTTTGCTGTATTTGAGGGCATTTTCCACAAGGTTGCCCAGGATGGTATCGAAGCTGTCTATATCGACCATCGCCAGGGGAATATCATCGTCAATAGCTACATCGAGCGCAAACCCCCTGTTTTCGATATAGGATTTTTGTTCGTCAATGTAGCTCTGTACAAGCTGTTTGAGATTCACGGGCTTGGGTTCGATAAGCGACTGACCGGCGTCCGCTTTGGCAACATCGAGCAGTTTTTCAATCATCCTGCGCAGCCGTACCGCTTCGTTATAAATATGCGTGCCGTAATTTTTGAGCCGTGACTGATCTCTTACCCGACCGTCGGACAAATTTTCGCCCGCGGCCTGCATTACGGCCAGCGGTGTTTTAAGTTCATGGGTGACATTGGCCAGGAAGCCGGCCTGGCGTTCCGCTAAAGCGCGCTCTTTCTGGGCAGAAATGAACATAAATACCAGCGATCCGAGCAGCAGCAGTACAGCCGCCCCGAGGACCGTCAGATTTTTTAGCAGCGAAGAGTTTGAGGCTTCTACGGTTGGCGTGTTGGTGAAGGAAACTTCCAGTTTCCAGTTGTCGAAGAAATCGGGAAAACGCTGCTTGAACTGGATTTTATCGTGATCGTAGGGCACGCCGGGATCACTGCTGGCAATGATGTTGCCATTGGTCCAGTCGCGCAGCCATACATTAACCCCGGCCTTTTGGGACTTTCCGAAGTGTTTGTTCAGTGCAGAGGGAAGAAAATCATTTTTAAGGTACTCCTGGTTAAGGGGCATCGTAAGATATCCGAAGATGTTGTGCTCGGAGGGATCAATAAACGCGAGTGTCACGCTTCGGTTGGTATCAAAAATGACTTTATTATTATATTTATAGTCCTTGACGAGTGCTTTCATCTGGGTCCGCGCAATACCCATGCCATCGCATACGGATTCGGGATAGCGGTCATCCCAAACCAGTTTTTCCTTCTCAGGATCGTATTTTAAGATGGGTCGACCTTCCCTGCACCCGTTCAGGCTGGAGGGAATAAAATAGATATCTTTAAAAATGGAATCGGTTGCCGCCTGCTTTACCCGCTTGTTGATATCGGCAGTGAACTGATTGTCTTGGTTAAACCGGGATTTCAAACGCTCCATATTGGTTGAACTAAGTCCCCAGAAAGGTTTGAAAAAGCGATATCGAACCTTGTCTGCAAATTCAGCAACCTGCAGCTTTTTGGGCTGTCGGTCGACCTGAATGGTACTCTCGTGAAGCTCATAGAGCGAATAGACATTCATACTGGTGAGCGCCAGGATAGCGACCACCCCGGCAGCCAATAATATCCAGCGTAGAGAGTCGTACCGTTTCATAATAAGCTGTCGTTAGAATTGAATCGTATTAAATATAAGTATCGAACAATACAAAAGTTATACCTGCCAGCATTTTTTTGTACTTAACCTGCTAAAGCATGAAAACATGACTTCAGCGCATAAGACGGTTAGCCTGAATTTATACAACCGAATTACCGAGTTTTGAGACCCATACGCATTATAAGGAAAAAATACACATGATATTTAATCAATGTTTGTTCATTTGGAAGCCGTTTAAACCCGCACGCTATCCTCGAGTATTCATGAAGAACCCAGGTTATCGGTTCACTTCTTATTCCCTGGCTATATCAGCCAGAACATACTGCTTGTCGTCATCCTTGATCAGCCGCCCTGACTGGCCGTGTTGTGAATGATAGAACAACAAGACCGCTTGTTCCCGGTACGCTTTCTTGAGCAGGCGGACTTTTGCCTTTTTGGCCTGAACGGGATTTGAATCCTGTTGATGGGTGCTGTAATGATTGAGATGCAGAGAAGAGGGAATAAGTTCTCCGGGGTAGCAGGCATATTCTTCACCGCTTTGCATATATACAGCCTGGTGGCCGGGCGTATGTCCCCCGCTGTGAAGCAGGGTAATTCCCTCGATGAGTTCCGTCGTTTTGCCGGACACCAGCTGAACGCGGGCATCCGCCATCAGCCGGTAAAACTCGTCCAGCTGATAGCCGGTCCCTCTTGCGTGCGACTCCTGAACTGTCCGGGAAAGGGCGAAATTCCATTCCTCTTTATGCAGGTAGTACGTGGCATTCGGGAAGGTTGCCCGTGTCTTGGATGCGGAATCAGTAAAGGAACATCCGGCGGCGTGATCATAATGCAGGTGGCTGAGAACCACATGCGTGATATCTTCCGGTGCAAGTCCGAATATCGCCAGGTTTGTGTTGACATTTGAAACACCGGTATAACTGCTCCCGGCATCCAGTCCCCAACCCAGGCCCGTATCCAACAAGATCTTCCGGTCCCCGTATGTTACCAGTATCGGATTAATGCCCACGATGGTAGATTGCCTGCCTGCACCCGTTGCCGCTGAGGCATCAGACGGTTCGCCCTCGTCTTCCCCAAAACGGTTGATGTGTCCGTCATGGAAAACCTCGAATTTTCCCTCACTCAGTACTTCTACCGTTAGCGATCCGATTTGCATGGCGTCTGACTATTGAATGTTAATGTCAAAAGGAAAGAGCGTGAGGGCATGGCGTTGTTTGAACAGCGACAGCTGTCGTCGAATCTCATCCCCTGCAATCAGGGAACCCCAGCTATTGTTCAGCAATGCTTTTGCCTGAGTTGCCGCCGAGCCCATGAGCAGGTCGTAAAATGATTTCGGTTTTGGAAAGTGGTCAAGCCTGTAGTCGGTGAGTTCAGCTTTTTCAGCGGCGACTCCTATAGCCTTGTCCATGCCTCCGAGCAGATCGACAAGTCCGTTTTCCCGGGCTGCGGCCCCGGTCCATATGCGGCCCTGTGCAAGGCTGTCTACCTGTTCAATACTCATATTCCGGTCGCCGGCTACTTTGCCGATGAACGCCTGGTAGAATTGATCGACAAACCGTTGAAACGCCTGCTGCTCGTCGGGCGTTAAGCTTCGGTTCTGTGAAAGCCAGTCGGCATGCTCGTGTGTCTTTACCTCATCGAACGTAAGGCCCATTTTGTCATTGAAAAATTCTTTGGCATTGAGCTTGGTAGCGAAGACACCGATTGAGCCGGTAACGGTGGTTGGTTCCGCCACAATAGAATCAGCGGCCATTGCGATATAGTACCCGCCGGAGGCGGCCACGCCGCCCATGGAGACAATGACCGGAATCTCTTCTTTGACCGTTTGAATTTTACGCCATATCAGGTCCGAGGTGCTTCCGGCCCCGCCGGGACTGTTTACCCGGATGACCAGCGCTTTGATGTCGTCATCCTGTCTGACGTTTTCGAGCTGTTCCTCAAAAAAACTGCCTGTTATCAACTGCTGGTCGTTCAGAGGCGAACTGGAATTCATCTCCGGCATAATGGGTCCGTTGGCATGAATGACCGCTATCCTGTCGGAGGCCGATGAGGTCGAGCGTCCCGCCGCGGATGCGGAAACGTTGGTATATCGGCGATTTGACACGGTTTTAATGGATTCATCTTCTGCAAGCCCGATACGCTCTTTGATCAGTGTTTCCAGCTGATCGGTATATAGCAGGGAATCGACAAGCTGCTCATCATAGGCAAATTGCGAGGTCAGATGGGGTTCCCCGTTCATCAGGCCATCCAGTTCTTCGATCGTGCGGCCGCTTTTTTGACTGACGGCTGTCACGAAGGTCTGATGTACCTGATCCAGCAGCTGCGAGAGCTGGTATTCATTTTCATCCGACATCTCTCTGCGATAAAAGGGCTCGACTGCTCCTTTGTATTTACCGTGGCGGGTTACTTCCGCTTCAATGCCCAACTTTTCAAACAGGCCGTCGTAAAACATGACCTGGCTGTAGAAACCGTCAAACTCAAAAAAGGTTTCCGGTGCCGAGAAGATAGAGTCGGCCGCCGTGGCCAAAAAGTATCCTTTTTCATTATAACCCACATCGCTGGTATTGGCATACACAAATTTGTCGGAACTGTCACGGAAAGCGCTGATCAGCCGGTGGGCCTCTTCAAGGTTGGCCCATCCTTCCGACACATAGTCTATTTCAAGCCAGACGCCTTCGATGTTGTCATGCGACTGTGCTTTGGTTAGGTTTTCTTTTAATGTGTGCAGAGACACCTTGTCCTTGTTACCCCGGGCCAAAATTTCATCCAGCGGACTTGAGGTCGACCGGTCGGGGAGCGTGCCACTGAGTCCTATTTTTAAGACGGAATTGCTTTGTATATAGGGTTCAGGCTGCTGCGAGCTACTGGAAATGGTGACAACAAGAATAATCAGAAGCAGTCCCACTGCTAAAAAAAGTCCCAGCATGGTGGCAATAAGCGTTTTGAAAAAATTCATAGGCGGTTTCGCAGGATCAGTGATTTCAAAATTAATAGAAAAATAATTTCTTACCTTGGAGGATACGAAAAATATGCAAAAATGTTAGAAACAGAATCGTTGGTTATCTATGGCTAAACAAGATATAGTAGTTGTGGGTTCGGGACATAATGGACTTATTACGGCCTGTTATCTTGCCAAAGAGGGGTATCCGGTAACGGTGGTTGAGCGGCGCGATATGCCGGGAGGTGCGGTAGCTACCGAAACGATGTTCCGGTCGGAACAGTATCCCCGGGGGTTTCGCATGGATGTGGGGTCATCTGTACATATCATGATTCATCAGACCGGCATTATTGAGGAGCTGGAGCTGGAGCACTACGGCCTGGACTACATCGACATGGATCCCATCATGTCCTACCCGGTCCCGGGTGAAAAGGGGCAGGGAGTCATTCATTTTTTCAAGGATCTGGACCGCACCCTGGAGTCGATTGCACAGGTTGCCCCGGAAGATGTAGAGAACTACCGGGCATTTGTGGAGTTCTGGGGGCGCATTAACAAGGGGGTGCTCAAGGCGTTTATGGTACCGCCAAGCAGTAAACATATCATCATGGAGCTGGCAAAGGGGCAAATAAGAGACGGTTCCATGTTCAAAAAAGGGGAGCAGGCCAGCGGATTGCAAAAAATCCTGAGCAGCTACGGCAAGGTAGTGGACGATGCGTTTGAGAGTCCGCATATGAAAGCGGCCCTTACCTGGTTTGCGGCCCAGTCAGGTCCCACGCCCGACCATCCTGCGACGGGTGATTTCGCCGGTTGGCAGTCGATGTTGCATCAAAGCGGGGCCAAGCACCCCCGGGGAGGCAGCGGCATGCTTACCCAGGCGCTTGTCCGCTGCCTGGAAGCACATGGCGGGGAGGTACTGACCGGAATGCCGGTGCAGGAGATTGTCGTTGAGGATGGCTCGGCAGTGGGCGTACGGACCGAAGATAGGGAATTTCACGCGGATATCGTGATCTCTAATGCTCATGTGCAACTTACGATGATGGAGCTGGTGGGACCCCGGCATGTACCCGCCGACAGCTATCGAAAGATTGAAAATATAAACGTGGGAAATGGGTTTGGAATGGTCATTCGGTGTGCCGTGGAAGAGCTGCCCCGCTATAGTGCTTGTCCCGCTGATCCCTGGATTCACAACGGGATGCAGCTGCTGGCCCCTTCGGTCTCGTATCTGAACAGCGCCATCGGTGATTATATGAAAAAAAATCCGCCGGAAAATCCTGCTGTGTTGGCTATGACTTTTTCCGGGATTGACCCGGATGTTACTCCCAGTGGGGGACACACCCTCTACGGCTGGGCGCAATGGCATCCTTATGAACTGCAAAAGGGCCTGCATTGGGATGACATCCGCGAACGAGAGGCCCAAAAAATTTACGATGTCGTGTGCCGCTATGCGCCCAATATGGAAGATAAGCTGATCGACTGGTATATCCAGACGCCCCTTGATATTGAACGTAAGCATGCCATGCCCCGCGGGAATGTCATGCATGTGGAGATGAGTTTTGATCAGATGTTTATGTTCCGCCCCATCCCCGGGATGAGCGAGTACAAAACTCCTGTAAAAAATTTATATTTGTCATCGGCTTCCTGCCATCCCGGGGGTGGCGTATTTGGAGCCGCGGGCTATAATGCGGCCCGGGTTATCCTGAAAGATCTGCGCAAGAAATCCTGGTTTTAACGATATAGACGATATACACTTCCCATGATTCAAAAAACGAATTCGACTGTAATCGTAAGTCGTAATCTGCTCTTGGATAATCTTCGGTCCTTCAGCCGTTTTCTGGATCCGGGTACGCGCATTATGGCTGTTGTGAAATCCGACGGCTATGGACATGGTGCGGTTGAAGTTGCACAAACATTGGATCCCAGCGTTGAAGCTTTTGCCGTCAATGCTATTCAGGAGGGGATTGAACTTCGGGAAAACGACATTGCAAAACCTATCCTGGTGTTTGAAGTCCCCCAGCAACGGATGGTTTCGCAGTACCGCGTGCATAACCTGACGGCCACGATCAGTGCCAAAGAGCACTTTGAATGGTTGCCCAACGGGACGTCTTATCATTTGAACTTCGACACGGGGATGGGGCGCCTCGGATTCCATCCATCACAGGCCGAAGAAGTAGCCGATATGGTTCAGCAGCACAGGGAGCTCTTCTGTACCGGCATATACAGTCATTTTGCAACAGCACATGAGCCCGGATTTTCACTGGTTGCCCGGCAGCACGAGACGTTCCGAAAAATTCAATCCTTTTTTCCGGATGGCCTGGCTGCTCATATAGCAAACACCGGGGGAACCGCCTTTTATGATACCCGACAGTGTACCATGGTGCGCCTGGGGATCGGCTTATACGGCTATTCGCCCGGATCTACGGGTATAAGGGGGTTAAAGCCTGTCTTGAGCTGGAAGTCTTTTCTGGCCCAGACAAAGGAAATAACATCGGAAGCCACGGTGAGCTACGGGGCAGAGTGGCAGGCTCCTTCGGATGGATATCTGGGTATTTTGCCCGTGGGGTATGAGGATGGCATCAAACGCAATTTATCGGGCCGACTGAAAGTTCGTATTGCAGGAAAGGAGTATGCGGTGGCGGGGACGATCACGATGAACTACTGCATGGTTTTCCTGGGAGATGATTATTATGAGCCGGGGACGGAGGTCGATCTGTTATACACGGAGAACAACGCGTACGACTGGGCACAAAAATTGGATACTATCCCATATGAGATACTGACAAGTATCGACACCCGCATTCCGCGGGAGTATGTTTAACGAGTAAGATATGAGGGCTTTGTAAAACCGTTCTTTTGGCCATATGCTATATTTTCGCGCATTCAACATCCTTACATATGCTTACTATTCTGCGGTTTTGAATGCGCTCAGGCCTTGATATTTCCCGATGCTTCGGGACTGGTTTTTCAAAGTCCTCGAAACTAAAGAATAGCCACCAGCTCTACATCGAAACGGAGTGTTTCATCTTCGAGGTCGCCCCCGCTGAAGTTTTGATTGGGATCACCGTATCCGAGCTCGGGGGGAATGATAAGCGTTCTTTTTTCGCCCTCGACCATACCCATCATACCCTGCCGGAATCCCTCAACCAGGGGACTGATCGTTTGTCCGTTGGAGGAAGTTATAGGCACCGGGGTCAGGTTTCGAAAGATAGTGGGAGCCTGAGAACTGTCCCTGTAGCTGCTGTCGAAGGCTTCCCCGTCTTCTGTACGCCCGGTATACCGAACATATACCTGATCGCGGGCCTCAACTTTTTTATCCTGTCGCCCGTCCCCATCTTTGATAAAATAGATAGTCAGCCCGTCTTCGGTCGTCGAGTCGCCGATGGCCTGGGTCGTATCAAAAGGCTCGGGCGGGGTTAGCTCGGCCTGCCGGTAATAGGAGGGACCGTCCCCGCACGCCTGAATCAGGACGATAAGGGTAAGCACCGGCAATAATGAAACGATCGTTGACTTTTTAAATGAGATCATTAAATAAAAAACTTATATCGTTTAATTTCCAGAGACCTTTGCAAAATCGTTCTTTTGGCCAATTGCTGAATTTTTGCGGATTAAACATCCTCACATATGCTTGCTATGCTGTGGTTTTGAATTCGCTCAGGTGACCAAAATCCTGATTTTTCAAAGCCCTACTCCATAGCGTTTCAGATACAGGCTGACACCCTGTCTGTTGCTTTCTTGTAAGAGCGACAGCTGATGTTAAGTGCTATACAGAGGCGCTAAATGTAACGTATTTAGAACGCGCAGGAAAGCGCGAATATTATGTTTCTTTCTTAGGCGTCGCCAAATGCTTTGTCAAGTTCTTTTTTACGTTTGCGGACCGCTATTTTACTCATAAACACGGCAAGCTGGAAAAGCAGGATAAGCGGAATTGCGATTAATATCTGGGAAACCGGATCCGGTGGCGTGAGAAATGCCGAAAGCACAAAACAGAAGATAATGGCATGTCGTCGGTACTCTTTTAGAAATTCGGGGGTAAGCAGCCCGAATTTAGAAAGAAAATAGCTGAGAACGGGCAGCTGGAATATGATACCGCAGGAGAGAACCCACATCGTCACGGAACTAAAATATTCATTAATATCAAAGTCGTTATGGATAGCGGTAGAAATTTGAAACTGCGTGAAAAACTGGAGCGCGAAAGGGACCAGCACAAAGTAGCCGAACGCCACGCCCAGCAGAAAGAAGAACGTAATAAAAGCCGTATTTCCGCGGGTTTTCCATTTCTCGGTTTTTTCAAGCGCCGGTTCGATGAACGCCCATAATTGGTAGAAGAAAATAGGGGACCCGATAATGATTCCGATCACAATAAGTGTTCCCCAGTAGGTAAAGAACTGTCCGGGCAGTTTACGGCTTTGCAGCGTCAGGTCAATAGCATCTATACCCAGTAGCTGGTAGACAATAAAGTCGGCATCGGTGGGACCCAGCATTACCTTATCAATAAAAAAATCGCCGAAAATGAAGGCTATGACCATACCGATGCCGATACCGCCAAAGCCTTTGATAATTCTCCAGCGCAGCTCTTCAAGGTGATCCAGAAAAGCCATATCGCTCGTTCGGTCCTCCGGCATTTCAGCCGGGGGCGGATTTTTCGTCATCGTTTCTCGTTTTTCCACAAATCTTCTAAATTAAATCCAAAAATTATCATATGAACTACTATCATTGACGATACAGACTATATCAAAGCTTTCAAATATAAAAAAATATTTGGTATGTCGGCTTAAAAAGACGCCCGAAAAAGCACAAAAAATATCTTCAGCTACCGGCAGATATGACAGGGAAGGATTCTCGGGCTTAGCATAGGCAGTATCATACAGATTATTATGAAGTAAAATTATTTTAAATGCTTCTGTTTTCTTATCCTGTAGCAGAAAATACAAACACTTTCACTTAAAACGTTTTTTTATGACATTCGGAACAACGGAAATTCTTATTGTTGTTGGTGTTATCCTGCTGTTTTTCGGCGCCCGGAAAATACCTGAACTGGCCCGGGGCATTGGACAGGGGATTTATGAGTTTAAAAAAGTTTCCAAAAAATCGGAAACCGAGGAAGATGAGGAAGTCGGAAGTGATACCCGGGAGAATCATCAGCATTAATTATGCCGTTACAAAGTCGTATAGCGGAAAATTTTGACACATTTGCGATACTTCCTTACGGGTGTTCGACAGCGTGGTTTCATCATCAGGACGTTGCAGCACCCGGTCAATGAGTTCGGCAACCCTGGTAAACTCTTCGGTGCCAAAACCGCGACTCGTCATGGCCGGCGAACCAATACGAATGCCGGAAGTAACAAACGGACTCTCGGTATCGAAAGGCACCATATTTTTGTTTAGCGTGATACGAGCTTTTTCGAGCGCCTGTTCGGCCGTTTTTCCCGTAAGCCCTTTATTCCTCAGGTCGACAAGGATGAGATGATTGTCCGTGCCGTCGCTTACCAGTTTGTACCCTTTTTCCCTAAAGGTCTCTGCCATTGATTGCGCATTGGCTTGCACCTGTTTTTGATAGGATACAAAATCATCCTGGAGAGCCTCCCTGAACGCCACGGCCTTGGAGGCTATGACATGCATCAGCGGTCCCCCCTGGGTGCCCGGAAATACGCTGGAATCAAGCACTTCACTCCAGTTTTTGGTCCGCCCGGATTTACGCGCTGTCACCCCAAGGGTATTTTCACCGTCCTCGCCCAGCAAAATCATACCCCCCCGCGGTCCCCGCAGCGTTTTGTGTGTTGTCGTAGTCACCACATGGCAGTGAGGCAGCGGATTATTTAAAATGCCCGCGGCGATGAGTCCCGCCGTGTGCGCCATATCCATCCAGAGGTACGCGCCCACTTCGTCTGCTATTTCGCGGAAGGCCGCATAGTCCAAATCCCGCGGATAAGCCGATGCCCCGATGGAAATAAGCCTGGGTTGTATCGCTTTGGCTTTTTTACGTACCTCGTCAAGATCAATTTGTCCGGTTTCTTTGTCGACCCCGTAAAATTCCGAATGGTAAAGCATTCCTGAAAAATTAACGGGCGAACCGTGCGTAAGGTGTCCCCCGTGGGAAAGATCCAGGCCCAGCAGTGTTTCCCCTGGCTTCATGAAAGCGAGGTAGACGGCCGCATTGGCCTGGGCTCCCGAATGAGGCTGCACGTTTACCCATGAAGCTCCAAATAACTTTTTTGCACGCTCCCGGGCCTTTTCTTCCACTTTATCAACCACTTCGCACCCCCCGTAGTAACGCTTGCCCGGCAAGCCTTCCGCATATTTATTTGTCAGGGTAGATCCCATGGCCTCGATGACTGCACGAGAAGCAAAATTTTCGGATGCAATAAGCTCTAAATTATTGTTTTGTCGCTCTTTTTCTTCATTAAGCAAAGAATAGATGGACGGATCCTTTTGTGAAAGTGGTTCCATGAAGTTAATTATTCTCGGTTAAACTTTTGATTTTGTTCACGCGTCGCTCGTGCCGGCCGCCGTCAAAGTCGGTGTCGAGCCATATTTCCACGATCTGCTGCAGCTTGTCAGGGTCCATCTGACGCCCGGGCAGGCAGAGCACATTGGCGTTGTTGTGCTGGCGGGTCATGCGAGCTGAGGTCTCGTCGTAGACGAGGGCCGCCCGTATGTTGCTGTATTTATTGGCGGTCATGCACATCCCCTGCCCGCTGCCGCAGACGAGGATTCCCTTTCCGTGCTCCCCGCTGTCCACCTTTTCGGCAACCTGTACGGCAAAGTCCGGGTAGTCAACCGAGTCGTCGGAATGGGTACCGTAATCCACCGGCATATGGCCGAGTTCTTCGAGGATCTGTTTTACTTTTTCCTTGGTCTCAAATCCTGCGTGATCGCTTGCGATGGGGATAATCATGGCAACTGTTTTGTTATGTTTATGAACTCCGTAAATATCTCGAAAAAAACGCTAACACCAAAGGGAAAGCACCAGTATAAATAAGTATTTTTTGATGTTTTGAATATGGAAGAAACATCAGCCTCAATCTTGAGATAATTACAGCCTTCGATAATATACCGATGGGATATCTGCTACCGGGGAGGCCTCAGAACTTCAAAACGATTTTTGTCACGAGCCATGCTTCCGAAGATGCCGATACCGCCATTGATATTATAGTGGATATTCTGAATTTCACCGGGAGACAAACTGATCCCGCCTGTCTGGGTTTCCTGGGAGCGTAAAAAGTTGTACATATTGTCGTCGATAGCATTCGCAACGATCTCATTCGGGCCGTAAAAGGCGATGGAAAGCCAGGGAACCTTCAGGGTAATGTGGCCCTCCTGTGTCGGGCTGTAATTGCCTTCGTTGATAATTCCGGATGAATTGACAGAATAGATTTGCAGGCTGTTATCCTGTTCTTCGACCAAATCGGCGTAGAAGGGAGTGAGGTTGGCCGAATCGGGCTCTTCAGCATTAACGGTAAAGACATAATAGGTTTGCCGGCCCGTGTGGTATTCACTTGGGGTCGTTGTGATCTCAATTTGCTCGTCGCCCTGGTATACATACTGGTCCGGGAGTTGCTCTCGGTTAACGGTTTCAAAGTCGCCGGGGACATAGGTCTTGGCCTCAATATGGTCTCCGCCAGGCAGTGTGACATACAGCTGGTAGAGCTGCTTTTCCTGAACAGTGGCAGATTCTGTGGGATAATAAATTCCCTCACCCCCCGAAGCATAGGTATACCGGTGGTTGATCGTACTATCGGCATTGAGCATGCGAACCTCCACCGAGGCCTCCTTAACGGAAGCGTCAGAGTATACATATTCCTCTTCAATGGGAACGGTTTTGCTCAGGAGCACATCCGGAAGGGGATGATGAGCAACGAGGTAGGCTTCAACCACATAATACTCCCGGTACTCATCTTGCTCATAGAGCTCACAGCCGCCAAGGACCGTTGCACCGATAACAAATAAAACAATCCGGTTCATAATGTTAAAAATTGAGGGTATAGGATATAGTCGGCAGGATCGGAAGCAGTTGTACTGCCTCGCGTTCTGCCGGATTCTCATCCAGGTCGTAATGGTAAAACCAGGTATTGCGCCGCGAGTATACATTCACAAGCTGAAACTGCCACTGTGCCTCCCCGAGACCCCAAAAGGTGCCATCCCGGCTAAAGCTGATATCAAGGCGGTTGTAATCGGGCAGCCGCGAAGCATTCACTTTACCCACAATCAGCTGTTGCTTGCTGGTAGCGCTCGTGGGAAAGTCAAAGGCCGCCGTACGTCCCAGTGGTTTGGTATAAGCCTGTCCCGTGGCATAACTAAAAGCCGTGGAGACAGACCATCTGGAACTGAGCTTGTAGCTTAGCACCACACTCAGATCGTGGATACGGTCGTATTTGGGCGGGTAATAACGGGCAGGTCCTCCTTCTGCAGGCTCATTAAAGCCGGGAAATTTCCGGCGGGTAACCCCGAATGTATAGCCCGCGAAGCCCGTCAGTTTTCCCACCTGATGCTCAAGGAGGATTTCTGTACCAAAAGCATATCCTTTTCCAAAACGAAAGGTCTCTTCATACGGGATTCCCGCCTGGTCCTGTAAAAAGGGATCCGGCTCAAAGAGGTTTTCCATCGTCCGGTAATACAGCTCCATATCCACGGTATAACCATCCCGGGGAGATGTTTTGATGCCCGCCATATATTGATTCCCTGCCGACGGAGACACGCCGTCGTCGGCCGTCAGCCAAACGTCAAAGCCGGTGAACGCTTCATTGGAGTCGACCGTAAGAAATTGATGATAGCGCCCGTATGCGGCCTGCAGAACGATGCGGTCAGAAGGACGGTATTCGAGCGAAAACCGTGGACCCATACGCAGGTAGCGGCCCTCGCTGAAACCGTTTATTCGAAGGCCCGGGGTTATCGTCAGCCGGTCGGTCAGATTCCACTTATCCTGGAGATAGAATGAACCGTATTGCGTATGAGTACGCGAGCTAAACGTTTGATTTCTGTCAAATTCATCCTGGAGTGTTAAGGTAAGCCGACCGGTCCAAAAGCCCGCGGAGAGTTCGTGGCGGTCGCTATGAAAGTATTCAATATCCGCTTTCGCTGAAAAATCGTAAATATTGTTGGATCGCTCAAAAGGTGTGCCCGAAATTTTAAAAGAGGGAAAGTTGAAGTAACGGGAGCCGGTTACGGTAACGGTTGAAAATATTTTGTCAGAAAAGATATGTGTCCATGT
>NZ_JBEPWZ010000049.1:0-15459 GCF_041642155.1 Fodinibius sp. | reverse complement strand
AATAAATAACTTGAGTCCGGCTCGGTGTCTTCTTCTCATCTGGGCCCCGCCTCCCGGCAGGGCCCGACAAGGGCTCGACGTGCGATCGTCTGTATATTCTACCCAGTATCTTTAAAGAACAAAAATTGCTGCCTGTTTTAGGTGGCAGACTTCTAAGATAAGACTATTTTCCTATCCAAGTCAACAATTAAAATATTATTTCTTCGCTTGCTGACCTTTTGTTTCGAAGCGGTGCAATGATAAAAACTTATCGGGAATATTCCAAGAAAAATATTCTGTTTTTTTACGCAGACTCTCGGAAAAAATATTCCTGCCCGCAAACACTCACCATAAAGCAAAAACTATTCTTCTTCCGAAGAACTATTTGCTGAGGTTTCTTTATTTGCGCTGTCGGAAACCTCACTTTTTTCGGCCTCCGTACGGTTCTCGGTTTGAGCGCCCGAACCCGAAGAAGTACTCTTCTTAGATCTTCCGGCACGACGTGTGCGGGACTTCTTTTGCGTATTTTCGGGTTTGATGTCGTTATAGTCGACAAGCTCGATAACGGCCATCTTTGCGCCATCCCCGGACCGATTCCCGATCTTAATTACACGAGTATACCCGCCGGGGCGATCCTTGGCCTTTTGGGCCACCTCATCAAAAAGATGGGAGACGGCCTGCTTATCCTGCAACTTTGAAAAAATCTGTCGCCGGTTATGCCCGTTATCTTCCTTGGCTTTGGTTATAATCGGCTCTACATAGGGTCGGAGCTCTTTTGCCTTGGCTTCCGTGGTAACAATCCTATGCTCTTTGATAAGAGCCACCGAAAGCGAATTTAACGTCGCTTTACGATGGGCGGGCGTTCTGCTAAGTTTTCTACCTTTAACTAAATGGCGCATTACTTCCTAATATCTTTATGAGTTATCTAAATACTTACTTACATCCATACCAAAGTGAAGGTCCTTGCCTTCAATCACTTCGACCAGCTCGGCCAGTGATTTCTTACCAAAGTTTCTGAACTTCAGCAGATCTTGTTCATCGCGGGTAACCAGCTCTCCAATGGTGTTAATATTAGCTGATTTCAAGCAGTTGTAAGAGCGTACACTTAAATTCAGATCTTCAATACTGGTCTTCAACAAGTTTTTGATACGCTGTTTCTCAGCATCGACCTCTTCCTCTTCCTGGGTAAAGGGCTCATCAATCTCTTCGGTAATGAACTTCTCAATGTGCTCTTTTAAAATCTTGCCGGCAATGGTAAGGGCTTCCTTTGAGTTTATGGATCCATCTGTAGTGATATCCATAACCAACTTCTCATAGTCCGTGTGCTGTCCCACCCGCACGTTCTCCACATCAAACTGAACCTGTTTGATCGGGGTGTAGATCGCATCAATGGGAATAAGGTTGACATCTTCCGAGGTATCCACGTTTTGTTCCTCAGCAGGTACGTATCCACGTCCCCGCCCAAGACGCAGTTCAATCTCAAGATCGGCATCTTCCGAAAGCGTAGCAATCAGCAAATCGGGATTCAACACCTGGTAATCTGCCGTAGCCTCATTGATATCATCAGCGGTCAGTTTGCCTTCTCCGGATTTGGAAATATGAACCACGCCGCTGCTTTGTTCAACCTGTTCAAAACGCACCTCTTTGAGATTCAGGATAATTTCATATACATCTTCCTTTACCCCGTCTATACTGGAGTATTCATGTTCCACTCCTTCAATTTTGATTGCATTAATGGCTATTCCGGGCAGAGATGACAATAAAATCCGGCGAAACGAATTACCCACGGTTACACCGAATCCCCGCTCGAGTGGTTGTAAAATAAAGGTTCCAAACGTATCGCTTGCCTCTTTAACATCAAGAGGCTCTGGCATTTGTATGCTGTAGTTGCTCATAATAAAAGCGTTATCGCACTAAATGATTAAAATTACTTAGAGTAAAGCTCAACAATGAGCTGAACATCAATATTTTCAGGAATTTCCTCTATATCGGGCATATTCAGAAACTTTCCCGACATACTTTTCTTATCAATCTCAACCCACTTATACTTTGTAGTAGGCGCATGCTGGAGTGAATCGCTGATAACGTCCAGTGTTTTTGATTTCGGCCGCACGCTTACCACATCGCCAGACTTAAGCTGATAGGAAGGAATATTCACCACCTCTCCATTCACCACAATATGCTTGTGGCTTACCAGCTGGCGTGCTTGCCGGCGCGTTCTTGCAAATCCGAGACGATATACCGTGTTATCCAACCGGCTTTCCAAATACTGCAGTAATATCTCGCCGGTAACTCCCGTTTTGGCGTTGGCTTTTTTAAACAGATTAGAAAACTGCTTTTCCAACAACCCATAGGTGTACTTCGCCTTCTGCTTTTCTTCAAGCTGAATAGCATATTCCGATTTCCGGGAATAGCGAGATCGGCCGTGCTGACCGGGCCCGTATGGTTTGCGTTCCAGTGCTTTACTGGGACCAAAAATAGGCTCCCTGAATCGTCTTGCTTTTTTTTGCTTTGGTCCTCTGTATCGTGCCATGTATTCAATTATGAATTTTAATTTTGAATTTTGAATCAAATGCTTTTAAACATATAGCATCGCCACCAAAAACGGCTGTTCCTGGCTAATCCCCCATTCAAAATTGAGTATTTAAAATTTTATTAAACTCTTCGGCGTTTAGGCGGCCGGCAGCCGTTATGCGGGATAGGTGTACGATCTTTAATAGAAGTAACCTCAAGTCCGCTTGACGCCAGGGCTCGTACAGCCGCTTCTCTTCCGGATCCAGGTCCCTTTACAAATACTTCTACCCTGCGCAGCCCCATCTCATAGGCCGTCGTTGCCGCTGTTTCTGCACTCAGCTGAGCAGCATAGGGCGTATTTTTTCTGGATCCTTTAAAACCTTCCTTTCCAGCTGATGACCAGGAAATAGCGTTTCCGTCGGCATCCGTAACCGTAACCAGAATATTATTGAATGTGGCTTTAATAAAAACCATTCCATTCGGGTCTGATAACTGTGACCTTTTTTTTCGTTTTTTAGCCGGAGATCTTCGTTTTTTCTTTGCCATTTATTGTCTCACTACTTTTATTTTCTCGGAGCTGTTTTCCTACCTGCTACTGTACGGCGCTTCCCTTTACGGGTACGGGCATTTGTCTGCGTATTCTGTCCGCGGACAGGCAAACCTTTCCTGTGTCGTGTTCCTCGATAGGAACCGATTTCAATAAGACGACGAATATTAGTCTTTACTTCGCTTCGCAAATTACCTTCAACGGTATATTCGCTGTCGATTTTATTGCGAAGTTCAGACACCTGTTCATCCGTCCAGTCTTTCACTTTGATATTACGGTCAATATCCAGCTCCTCTAGTATCTGTTGAGCGGTAGACCGGCCAATACCAAATACATAGGTCAGCCCTATTTCGCCTCGCTTTTCTTTCGGTAAGTCAATTCCAGCAATTCTTGCCATTATCCATTTTAATTTTTGAATTTTGAATTTTGGATCAAATACTCAAATCCAGGGAGATCCTGTTAGGATAAACCGGCTGCCATTGCAGCCGTTCCTGTTAATTTGCACTGTCCATCATTCAAAATTTACAATTAAGCATTTAAAATTAACCCTGCCGTTGCTTGTGACGCGGGTTCTTTTTGTTGATTACATATACACGACCATTGCGTCGTACAATTTTATCGTCAGGACTTCTTTTCTTAACTGAAGATCGGGTCTTCATAATACTAAACTCTTTTAAATTGGAAGTTATTTATATCGATACGTAATGCGTCCCTTACTTAAATCATAAGGAGACATTTCCACGGCGACGCGGTCGCCGGGGAGAATTTTAATATAATACATTCTCATTTTTCCGGAAACATGAGCCAAAATCTCATGCCCGTTGTCAAGTTCGACGCGAAATTGTGCGTTCGGTAACGCTTCAATAATTTCGCCGTCTTGCTTAATAGGCTCTTCTTTAGCCATCTTAAATATCTGCGTTTATTCGATTTTTTGTTATCTCTCTAATATAATCAAAAGTACTTAGAATTTCAGCCTTTCCTTCGCGCACAACAATATCATGTTCATAATGTGCCGCTACCTTCTTATCGGCCGTCACGACCGTCCACCCGTCGTCCAGGGTCTGCACCTCATAGCCGCCCATTGTAATCATTGGTTCAACAGCGAGGGTCATGCCGGAACGCAACCGGCTTCCTCTTCCCGGTTTACCGAAATTCGGCACCGACGGATCTTCATGGAGCGACTTTCCCAGTCCGTGTCCCACCAGATCCCGGACAACGCCATAACCTTCTGCTTCGCAATGCGTCTGCACGGCGTGAGAGATATCACCTATTTTATTTCCGTGAACAGCCTGATCAATCCCCTTGTAGAGCGATTCAAGCGTTGTTCTAAGCAGTTGAATGGTTTCTGCATCGCATTCGCCAACTGCAAACGTATAGGCGTGATCGCCGTAATATCCATCTTTCTCCACACCACAATCAATGGAAACGATGTCGCCTTCGTTCAGTTTTCGCTTCTCACTGGGAATACCGTGGACTACTTCTTCATTTACTGAAATACAGAGCGTACCCGGAAATTCATTGCCTTTGGGGCCATATCCTTTGAACGCCGGACGTGCGTTATGCTCGCGTATAAAATCATCCGCAACGCTGTCCAGCTTCGCAGTGGTTACTCCCGGCTCAATATGCTTGGCAACTTCGGCCAGTGTTCGTGAAACAAGCTGCGCACTTGTTCGCATTTTCTCAATTTCCGATTCGCTCTTCAAAAAAATCATCCTGCTCTGCGACGTCCTTTCATTTTACCGGTCTTCATAAATCCGTCGTAATGACGCATCATCAGATGACTTTCAATCTGCTGGAGCGTATCAATAGCTACTCCTACAATAATCAACAAGCTTGTACCGCCATAAAACATGGCGAAGCCGGGCGTGACTCCCAGCCGCGCGGCAAAAGCGGGTAAAATAGCTATAAATCCTAAGAAGATAGCCCCCGGAAGCGTTACCTTGGTTAAAATATTATCAATAAACTCAACGGTTTGGTTGCCCGGCCGAATACCGGGAATAAATCCGCCCTGCCGTTTCATGGTATCAGCCATTTCGCGGGGGTTAACCGTAATTGCCGTATAGAAGTAGGTAAAGAAGACACAGATAATAAAGAAAATAATAGAATAGGTAATGCCTGTAAAATCAGCAGACCATGCGGTCAACATCTGGACCGTGGCATTTTCGGGGAAAAAGGTACCGACCGTACTTGGAATAAACATAATAGACTGGGCAAAGATAATAGGCATGACCCCCGCCGCATTGACCTTCAACGGAAGATATTGCGTGGTCCCGCCGTAGACCTTACGTCCCACTACCCGCTTTGCGTACTGCACGGGAATCTTGCGAACGCCCTGCGTAAGCAACACACAAAAGGCAATGACCAGGATCAGCGCCGCAATTTCAACAATCACAACAATAGCATTGGGGGTGGTACTCACCTCATTCACCAGGCTCGCCGGCAGGGCGGCAATAATACCAATCATAATAAGAATAGAGATACCATTCCCTATTCCCCGGTCCGAAATACGCTCACCAAGCCACATGACAAAAGTCGTTCCTGCTGTTAACACAATGACAGAGGTAAGAACAAACGTAACGTTACCCACAATAATGGCATTTGGTGAGGTAGCCATCAAATTGATCGCAAAACCGATAGCCTGAACAGCCGTAATACCTACCGTCCCGTAGCGGGTCAGGCGGTTTATTTTTCTTCGCCCGTCTTCCCCTTCCCGTTGCAATTTCTGGAAATAGGGAACGACGGCCCCCATCAGCTGAATGATAATAGCGGCCGTAATATAAGGCATAATCCCCAATGCAAAGACCCCCGCACGCGAAAAGGCGCCTCCCACAAACATATCAAACAACCCAAGCAGGCTGGAAGCTCCGCCCGTATCCTGCACCAGTGCGGAAGCATCCACACCGGGAAGGGTTACATGGCTGCCCATGCGGTAGATCATCAGGATGCCAACAACGTAGAGGATGCGGTTTTTCAGCTCCTCAATTTTAAATATGTTGCGAAAATTTTCAACTAAACTCATTCAAAAAAGAGACTATATTAATTCTCAACAAACACTATGCTTCCACCGGCATCTTCCACTTTCTTCCGGGCAGACTTACTGGCTTTATGCACCTCAATGGTAATTGAAGTTTCGATCTCGCCATCTCCAAGAAGCTTCACAAGATCGCCCTTGCCTGCAAGTCCCGCTTCAATAAGATCCTCCAGGCTGATTGAGGGGTCTTCGAGCTTATCCGCTTCCAAAAACAGATCAATAGTGCCCACGTTTACGGCAACATATTCCCTGCGGAAGCGGTTGTTAAAGCCCCACTTGGGTACTCGGCGCTGAAGGGGCATCTGTCCCCCTTCAAACCAAAATCGTTCTTTAAAACCACTTCGGGCACGCTGTCCGTTATGGCCTTTTCCTACGGTATGACTTCCACGTCCGGAACCTTGTCCGCGGCCAATACGCTTGGCTTTTTTCTGATTCGGCTCAGGAGCTTTTAAATTGCTTAAATCCATTGTACTGTAACCCTGTTAATTCCTTAAGTAAATTAGCCTTCAAACACCTTGTTCAGCGAAACACCTCTTCGCTGTGCTACTTCAACCGGGTCGGTCAAATTTTTCAGCCCGTTATAGGTTGCTTTCACCATATTATGGGGATTGGAAGATCCCACAGATTTTGTGAGGATATTCTGAAGTCCGGCAATATCAAGCAGTGCTTTCACCGGTCCCCCTGCAATAACCCCGGTACCTTCGGAGGCAGGTCGAAGCAATACTCTGCCAGCCCCCTCCTTACCGGTTATCGTATGATAGATACTCCCGGTTTTGGTCATGGGAACCCGGATCAAATTCTTTTTTGCATTATCAAAGCCTTTTTGAATGGCATCCGATACCTCGTTTGCCTTCCCAAGGCCATGTCCCACAACGCCATCCTTGTTGCCAACAACCACAATGGCGTTGAAGCTAAACCGGCGTCCACCTTTCACAACCTTCGAAACCCGGTTGATATGAACGAGTTTCTCTTCAAGGTTTAAATTCTTGGGAGCTACGTTATGTCGTCTTCTTATTTTAGGCATAATAATTCTGTTTAAAAGTCTAATCCGCCTTCGCGAGCACCCTCTGCGAGCGCTTTAATTACTCCGTGATATTTATATCCGCTGCGATCGAAAACAGCTTTGTCAATTCCTTTTTCTTCTGCAAGTTCGGCCAAATGGGTGCCAACAACGGCAGCCGATTCTTTTTTGGCCTTTCCCTCGATCTCATCGGAAATATCATTGCTTTGCGTGGAGGCAGCAACAAGTGTCTGCCCCGTCAAGTCATCGACCAATTGAGCATAAACATGTTTATTACTTTTGGTGACGCTCAACCGGGGACGTTCTGCAGTGCCACGAATTGTCGCACGGATGCGTCGGCGTATTTTATCTCGGCGTAACCGTTTTTTCGTTGTCTTATCCATTGTGTAATTCTAATTAAGCTTTAGCAGCAGATTTACCGGCTTTTCTTCGGACCCACTCATCGACATATCGTATGCCCTTGCCGTTGTATGGCTCCGGGGGACGCAGGGATCGAATTTTAGCGGCAACCTGGCCAACCAATTCTTTATTAATTCCAGATACTATGATCATTGGGTTTTTCCGGCTCTTTGTATCGACCTCGAGGTCAACCCCGTCAGGCGCTACGAAGTAAATCGGATGAGAAAACCCGAGCGTCATTTGGAGCACCCCGTTACTCAGGGATGCCCGGTAACCCACTCCGATAATCTCCAGCTCTTTTTTATATCCTTCCGATACTCCCTGGACCATATTTCCAATCAGGGATCGATAAAGCCCATGCAGTGCCGGCCGGTTATTATCATCAGAGCTGCGACTTACAATCAGTTCGCCATCTTTTTTTTCAATACTGATGCTGTTGTCGACTTTTAATGTATCGCTGCCTTTCTCACCTTTGATAGTGATTACATTATCAGCGTCAATACTGAATTCAACATCATCTTTTAATTCAATCGGCTGGTTTCCGATACGAGACATAATTCTAATCCTTTATTTTTAATAAATAGAGCACAATACTTCGCCACCCACCTTAAGCTTGCGGGCTTCTTTATCTGTCATGACCCCGCGGGAGGTAGACAGTACGACAATACCCAAACCGTTGAGCGCCCGGGGAATTTCATCAGAACTGCAATATTCGCGGAGGCCCGGCTTGGAACGACGCTTCATCTTCTTAATCACCGGATGACCGTATGAATCATATTTGAGAAACAGGCGCAATACGCCCTGCTTCCCGTCGTCAATATTGATATACTTATTGATATACCCCTTGTCCAAGAGAATTTTCGTCATCGCCCGCTTCAGTTTGGATGCCGGAATATCGACCCGGCGATGTCCTGCCCGCTGAGCGTTTCTAATTCGTGTTAAATAATCTGAAATTGGATCAAACATAAAAGTACTTCGTTAAATTGTTACCAGCTTGCCTTCCGGATGCCGGGAATCTTCCCGTCAAGTGCAAGTTCTCGAAATTTAATACGCGAAATGCCATACTTCCGTATATAACCCCGGGAACGCCCCGTTAAACTGCAGCGGTTATTTACGCGCGTTGGGCTGGCATCGCGGGGAAGCTTCTGAAGCTCTACCCACTTGCCTTCTTCCTTCAGCTTTCTTCGCTTTTCAGCGTACTTTTCTACTGTTCGTTTTCGTTTTTTATTACGTGCTATCCAGGCTGCTTTTGCCATAATACTATGGGTCTATAATTTAATTTCGTTTCTGAAACGGCATACCGAATTCTTTCAACAGAGCATACGCTTCTTCGTCTGTTTCCGCTGAAGTAACAAAGGTAATATCCAATCCGTGTATTTCGTCCACTTCGTCGGTATTGATTTCCGGGAAAATAGTGTGCTCTTTAATTCCGAGGGTGTAGTTACCGCGTCCGTCAAAGCTTCGGTCCGGAATACCCCGGAAGTCGCGGGTTCGAGGTAACGCCAGGTTAATCAGGCGATCCAGAAATTCGTACATCTGCTTTTTGCGCAACGTAACTTTACAGCCAATCGGCATCCCCTTTCGAGTTTTAAAATTCGAAATAGATTTTTTTGCCTTGGTCGTTACCGGATGCTGACCGGCGATCTTAGCTACATTTTCCACTACCGTGTCTAACCGTTTTTCATTTTCTACGGCCTCACCGACACCACAGTTAATTACTATTTTCTCGAGCTTTGGAACAGCCATAATATTGTCGTACTCAAACTGTTCGTCCAGCTTCGATATAATATCGTCTTTGTACTCGGTATAAAGTCTTGCTTCAGCCATTCTCTAATTACTTCTTATTTATCAATAATCTCGCCACTGTTCTTGGCATAACGTACCCATCGTCCGCCGCCATCTTCCTCAATTCGCTTGCGACCTATCCGGGTTGGTTCCCCGGTGGATGGGTCGATCACCATTACATTCGATATATGGACTGCCACCTCGCGTTCGATACGTCCCCCCTGGGGGTTTTCCTGGGTGGGTTTGTCGTGGTGGACTCTCATGTTAACCCCCTCTACCAGCACACGTTCCTTGGCAGGGAATACTGCTAACACCCGTCCTTCTTTGCCTTTCTCATTACCAGCGATAATTTTGACATTATCGCCTTTTTTGACATGTAATTTCTTCTGTCTGTTATTCTTACGTGGCATAATCAAATCTGTTTTTAAAGCACTTCCGGCGCAAGCGAGACAATGCGCATATAATTTCTTTCGCGCAGTTCCCGCGCAACCGGTCCGAAGATACGAGTACCTACCGGTTCACTTTCTTTATTAATGATAACGGCCGCATTTTCGTCAAACCGAATATAGCTGCCGTCATTTCTGCGGATTTCTTTCTTCGTTCGTACGATTACTGCATTAACGACCTCCCCCTTTTTAACATTTCCTCCGGGAATGGCCGTCTTTACAGAACATGAAATTAAATCACCAATACTTGCATACCGCCGCTTGGAGTCGCCGAGAACTTTAATACACTGCAGTTCCCGGGCACCACTATTGTCGGCAACTTGTAACCTTGTCTGAGCTTGTACCATTGCTAATTTTATCCGTTATTTTGCGCGTTCAATAATTTCTACAAGACGCCAAGTTTTACGCTTTGAAAGCGGACGGGTAGACATTATCTGCACAACATCTCCTTCATTGGCCTCATCATCTTCATCATGAGCCAAATACTTGGTCGTTTTCGTGATATATTTTCCGTATATCGCGTGTTTAATTTTTCGATCTACCGCCACAGTAATGGTTTTATCCATTCTGTTGCTTACTACGCGACCGGTTCGTTCTCTTCGTTGTACTCGTTCAGTTTGTGCCATAATTCAACTATTCAGCACCTTCTTGTTCTTTTTCAGTAATAATCGTATGCAGACGAGCAATTTCTCGTCGAGTCATCGGTACACGAGCAGGATTTTCAAGCTGCCCTGCTATTGCGCGATTGAACTTCATATCCTGCAATGCTTGCTTTTCGTCTTCAAGCCGTGCTTTAAGTTCGGTTATTGTCAGTTCTCTGAGTTCGTGTGCTTTCATTCGTCTCGGGTAATACCTTTGAAATTAAGTTCCGTCATAATCACGACGAACGATAAATTTCGTTTTAATGGGAAGTTTATAATCGGCACGGCGCATAGCCTCGCGAGCCAACTCAAGAGGTACTCCGGCAATTTCAAACAGAATCCTTCCCGGCTTAACGACCGCAACATATTCTTCGACAGCCCCCTTACCTTTACCCATCCGGGTTTCAGCCGGTTGAGAAGTTTTGGGCATATCCGGGAAAATACGGATCCAGGTCTGCCCATCCCGCTGCAACTGACGAGCAATTGCAATCCGGCACGATTCGATTTGCCGGGAGGTTATGTACTTGGGCTCTAACGCCTTCAGACCAAAATCGCCGTGAGCCAGTGTATGGCCTCGCTGGGCGGTACCTTTCAGGCTTCTGCGATGCTGCCGGCGGCGTTTTACGCGTTTTGGTTCAAGCATGATTTATAATTTTACAGTATTAATGACTTTAGTTTCTTCGTTTTCTGCGCGAACGTCGTTTTCCTCCGCGACGTCCCTTGGAATCATCTTTCTGCTGGCTGTGTGCATCTCCGGGCGTTAATTCAATATCCCCGAGCACCTCGCCTTTGAAGATCCAAACAGTTACCCCGATGGATCCGTATATGGTATTAGCAGTAGTATTATTATAATCAATATCCGCACGCAGGGTATGCAGCGGCACGCGGCCCTCGTGATATTGTTCGGTCCGGGCCATTTCAGAACCGCCCAGGCGTCCCGCACAGCGAATCTTTATTCCTTCCGCCCCCATCCGCATAGCAGACGAAATGGCCGTCTTCATAGCACGACGGAATGAAATCCGGGCCTCAAGCTGCTGTGCAATATTCTGCGCTACCAGGCTGGCATCGGTTTCCGGCCGCTTGATTTCACTTACGTTGATTTGAACTTCTTTACTGGTGATTTTTCTTAACTCTTCACGCAGCAGCTCAATCTGCTCACCGCCTTTACCGATAATAACACCCGGGCGGCTGGTCTTAAGAGTAAGAAGTATGCGTTTCGGTGTGCGCTCGATAATGACACGCGACAACCCGCCACTCTGAAGACGTGTATGCAAATATTCACGCAACTTCGTGTCTTCGTATAAAATTTCAGGTTCATTCTCTTCGGAATACCAGTTGGAATCCCAACCTCGAATGATACCGAGCCTTAAACCTACTGGATGTGATTTTTGTCCCAAGGTATTGTCGTTTATTAATTAACTAATTCTTCTTCTTTTTTTGCCACAGTTACATTGATGTGACAGCTACGTTTGCGAATCTGATGGGCGCGGCCCATTGGTGCCGGCTGTATGCGTTTCAGGGTGGCTCCTTCGTTCACAAAAATTTCTTTGATATACAGGTCTTCATTATCAAGCCTTGCTTCCTGAAACTTATCGCGGATATTGGCCGCAGCCGATTTAATTACTTTTGCAACATCCGGGGCAGTTGCCTTATTTGTAAACTCAAGCCGTTTCAGGGCTTTGGCAACATTTTCTCCCCGTACGGCATCCGCTACCAGGCGAACCTTTCGCGGCGCCTTTCGCAGATGTTTCTGAATCGCTCGTGCTTCCATTTTTTCTTCAGCCATAATAATACTCTACTGTCCTGGTTTTCTGGGTGCTTCTCTGGTTTTCGTCTTTTCAGGATGGCCCCGGAATGTCCGTGTAGGTGCAAATTCCCCTAACTTATGACCAACCATATCTTCCGTGATAAACACGGGGATAAATTGCTTCCCGTTGTGAACGGCAATCGTCAAGCCCACAAAATCCGGCGTAACCATCGAGCTGCGCGACCAGGTTTTGATGACATTCTTCTTGCCGCTTTGATTCATTGCATCGATCTTACGCTGTAACTTGTAATATACGTAAGGTCCTTTTCTGAGCGATCTTGGCATAACTAATTACTTTTTAGACTTTTTACGACTTCGGACAATATAGCGGTTTGAAAGTTTCTTGCGTTTTCGGGTCTTCAATCCTTTTGAAGACTGTCCCCATGGCGAACGCGGGTGTCCCCCCGACGCTTTACCTTCGCCGCCGCCCATCGGGTGATCTACCGGGTTCATGGCTACACCACGGGTTTGAGGGCGTCTGCCCTTCCAGCGGCTCCGACCCGCTTTACCCAGGGTTGCATTGAAGTGATCGGGATTACTGGTGGCGCCGACGGTAGCAAAACACGTTCCCAAAATCATTCGAACCTCACTGGACGGTAGCTTAACCGTAACATACTTGTCGGTCTTGGCGACCATCTGTGCAGCCGTACCCGCGCTTCTGCAAAGCTGGGCTCCTTTGCCCGGGTTCAGCTCGATATTATGAATAAAGGTACCGGGAGGCATATTTTTCATCGGCATTGCATTCCCTTCATCCGGTTCAATAACAGATTCACTACTGAGGATCGTATCCCCAACTTCCAGTTTATCAGGAGCAATGATATAGCGCTTTTCGCCGTCAGCATAGGCAACAAGTGCGATGCGCGCAGATCGATTCGGATCATATTCGATGGTCTGAATCTTAGCCGGGATATCATGCTTGTCCCGCTTAAAATCAATCATACGATATCGCCGCTTGTGTCCCCCGCCCCGGTGGCGGGAAGTCATGCGTCCCTGCTTGTTACGTCCGCCCGACTGACCTTTGCCTTTTACCAGGCGTTTTACCGTCGGCTTGCTCACCGTCACATCATCAAACTGAGGCGCCGTTCTATGCCGCGATCCAGGTGTTGTTGGTTTTAGTTTCTTCGTAGCCATTGAACTATTGCTTTCTAAATTTCACTAAAGAAGTCTATCTCGCCTTCTTTAAGCGTTACAATTGCTTTTTTCCACACTTTGGCCCGACCCTCGATATAGCCGCTTTGCGTAAACCGGCCCTTGGGCTTGGAAGGCATAATCATCGTATTGATTTTTCCAACCTTCACATCAGGATACCGCTGCTGTACAGCTTTCTTGATCTCCGGCTTGCTCGCATACTTGTCAACCTTGAAAGCGTATTTGCCTTCTGCCTGAAGTCGGGTTAATTTTTCTGTAATTAATGGTTTCTTCAATACTTCACTCATGCTTCAACCTCCTCCACGGGTTCAATAGATCCTTGCAAAACATCCACTGCGCTATCCTGGATCAAAATAACGTCTGCATCCAAAATCTGATAGGTCGTGGGCTTGTTTGCTTCAAGTACTTTTACATTAGGGATATTGCGTGCTGATTTATAAATAATCTTGTCTGTTTCGGCCGTCAGCAAAAGCACCTTTTCATTTTCGACCTCCAGGCCTTTCAGAATGTCAACAACTTTACGTGTTCTGGGCTCATCAAAGCTGAAGTCATCGATAATCTTGATCGCATCTTCGCCCGCCTTTATAGACAATGCGGACTTGCGAGCCAATTGCCGGGATTTTTTCGACATCCGGAACGAATAATCACGCGGCTTGGGTCCGAATACCGTTCCACCGCCCTTTAACAAAGGAGACCGGATGGAACCGCGACGGGCCTGCCCCGTCCCTTTCTGCCGATAAGCCTTGCGTCCGCCACCGCGCACTTCACCGCGCTCTTTGGTTTTGTGCGTTCCCTGGCGCTGATTCGCCATATACCGGCGGACATCTTCATAAATAACGGTTTCATTGGGCTCTATGGAGAAAATGGACTCCGCCAGCTCCGCCTCATTACCGCTATCTGTACCTTCAGTTGTATAAATCGGAAGCTTCATTTCAACTTATCTATCGATTGTAAATTTCTACAAAACGTCCATTGGGACCGGGAACTGATCCGGTCACCATCATCAAGTTCGATTCAGCAAAAATCTTTGCTACCGTCAGATTCTTGATTTTTGCTCGTTCATTGCCGCTTCGTCCGGCCATCTTCATGCCGGGGAATACCCGGGATGGGTCCGACGCCTGTCCAATAGAACCGGGGTGTCGCTGCCGGTTATGCTGGCCGTGGGTGGCCTCACCGACCCCGCTGAAATTGTAGCGCTTTACCACGCCGGTAAATCCTTTGCCTTTCGTAACACCGGTCACATCAACGCTGTCACCCACCGTAAAGACATCTTCAATGTTAAGCTCATCGCCCACCTCGAAGCCTTCAGGTATAAAGTCCCTGAATTCCTTCACATACTTCTTGGGTGCTGTCCCGGCTTTATCAAAATGACCCAAAAGCGGCTTGGAGACATTTTTGGCTTTCTTGTCAAAAGCAGCAAGTTGTACTGCTTCATAACCGTCCGTTTCCGCCGTCTTAATCTGTGTAATGACACAAGGTGCCACTTCGATAACTGTTACCGCATAATTGCGGCCGTTATCATCGAAGACGTTGGTCATTCCGACTTTTTTTCCTATTAAACCACTACTCATAACTTAATTGCTCCTTTCCAGATTGTTTAGAACCTAATCTGCGTAATCCTGCAATAAGCGATTACACTTTAATTTCTACGTCTACCCCAGAGGGCAACTCCAGCTTCATCAATGCATCCACGGTCTGTGAACCGGTCGAAAGAATGTCGATCAAACGCTTGTGCGATCGATACTCGAACTGTTCACGGGCCTTCTTATTTACATGAGGACCTCGAAGCACCGTAATAATATTTTTCTTGGTAGGAAGCGGTATCGGTCCCGATACTACAGCTCCTGTCGATTTTACAGTCTGAATTATCTTTTCAGCCGACTTGTCGATCAAGTTATGATCGTACGACTTTAACTTAATTCTAATTTTTTGTTGTGTAGCCACAGCTTATGATCTTTCATTGAGCAGTGATGCCATTTACAGTTGCCTAATGGCATCACTCAACTATATTTCTATTCAATAATATCGGTTACCACGCCGGCCCCGACGGTGCGGCCGCCTTCGCGTATCGCAAACCGCAGCCCCTCCTCCATGGCCACCGGCTGGATCAACGTCACATCCATGTTCACATTGTCCCCCG
>NZ_JBEPWZ010000048.1:0-15686 GCF_041642155.1 Fodinibius sp. | reverse complement strand
GAGCCGGGGAATCCCCGGTTAACTGAACCGGCACACCTTTGGGAAAGACCATCTCTCTCGCTTCATCCGGCATGGAAATCCCTTCTTCCCGGTAGGCCGTTTTTATTAACCGCAATAAGGATGACTTAACTTTCAGCAGGTTATGCGTATGGGCATTCACCCAAAAGTAAAACTGTACATTGACGGTAGAAGCGGCCAGTTTGTCCAATAAAACCCAGGGCTCCGGCTCCCTGAGTACCGCGGGATGATCCTCTAAAATTTTTGCCCCTATTTCCTGGGCTTTGGTGACGCTGTCATCGTAGCCGATCCCAATAGTGAATGTCGTTCGCTGGTTGGGATTACTCGTATAATTGAGGATACTGCTTTTGTAAACCGTGGAATTCGGGATTTGGATATGATTGCCGTCCAGCGTCATAAGCAGCGTCGCACGAACGGTAAGCCGCTGGATAAAACCCGTCGTGCCGCTAATCTCTACAAGATCACCGGCGCGAAAAGGATTTTGGATACTCAGAAAAATACTGGCCAGGAAATTTTCGGTAATATCCCGGAATGCGATCCCCAGGACAATACCCAGCAGGCCGGTACCGCCCAATACCGTGAGGGCCACACCGGTTAAGTCAGCGATATGGAAAACGATATACAACCCCAGAAGAAATACCACGACAGCGACGCCCCTTGCGGCAATATCCTGCAGCAGGATATTCATCTCCCGCTTCTTTAAAGAGGCGCGGGTGGCTTTGGCTCCCAGCAAAGAAATGCCCCAGAATATAACTAAAACGAACAAGCCAAAGACCCAAAAGGGGATAGCACGCATGATGCTGCGCCACAGCTCCTGCATCCCGGTAAAGGCGGGTTCGTAATTCCAGATATCAGGCTCCATCACCTGGATTTGATTGACGACCGCCGCGACATCCTGTGTATTTCTGGCAAGCTCCCCGGCCCATCTTTTGAAATCGTCGGTCTCCGTTGAGCCCCGCAGAAAAACAACCCCGTCGTTGACCTCCACTTCGGTATCGGCAAACCAGCCGGTTGCGGCCAATATTCCCCTGAGGCGTTCCCGGATCTCCGAATCTGCCGCCTCCGGGCGGACATCCACCTGTTCCGGCACAGGTGTTTCTGCAGCAGCCTCGTCCGGTACTTCCTGGTTATTATCCTGTGCCCATGCTGCAGCCGGCAAGGCGATCAGCAAAAAACAGATCCAACATAAGCGAAGATTTCTGTAATACATACCACCTGTCTAATGATAAGGGAAATAACTTCCGGATGGATGTCCGGAAACTCCGGCAGATTTTGTGTGAAAAATCAATTTTTGGCAATCACCCACACCGCATGGATAATACCGGGAATATAACCGAGTATGGTTAACAAAATATTTAACCAAAAAGCCCCGGTTAGTCCTACTTCCATAAAGACGCCGAGAGGGGGGAGCAGTACCGCAAAAATAATTTTTAAAATATCCATCTTGTGATCTCTCATTATTATTCGTTAGAATTTTCAACCGGCATGCATCCACCGCCAGCTAACGTTTATCCGCAAATCGACAGGATCTGCATAAACAAGTTAACAGATCCGCCCTATTTTAAAAACTAAAATTGTCAGAGGACCTGACAACTCTGCTATCCGGACCGGAAAATGAGTCCCCAGTTGCCGCCCTTCTTCCAGGCCTTGCCCACGAAGGTGCCGAACACCTGTACCTGCTCCCACTCTCCGGGGGTAATATGGATAGGATCGTAGGCAGGATTTTCGGCCTGCAGGGTGATGCCATCCGGCTTTTTGCGAATGGTCTTCAGGGTCGTCTCCCCGTCATAGAGGATAGCCCCGATCTCCCCGTCGTTCGGCTCGCGCGGGTCGATAATAATATAGTCGCCGTCCCGGATATCCGCTTCAATCATACTTTCGCCGTCCACAATCAGGGCAAAATAATGGTCGGACTTCTCGGGGTAAATTTCCACGGGAAGGTGCCCCAGGTTTTCGCTGATCGCCTCGTGCATCCCGCCCGCGGCGATGCGCCCCCTCACCGGGATGCCCGGATAAAACCCCTCCAGTTGGGAGCGCTTGGTGGGATGAATATCGTAGTTGCCCCGGCTGTGCTTGGTCAGGTAGTTTTTCTTCTCCAGGCTGGCCAGGTGCTGGTAGATGCTGTTGGAGGAGCTGTAGCCGAATTCCTCCTGCATATCCGCATACGATGGAAACTGGCTGTACTCTTCATAGTAACCGAGAATAAATTCCCAAAGCCGGCGCTGCTTGTCAGTCAGTGTTTTCATAAGAGAGCAATAATACAAATTATACATGAAAAAACATATGAAAAAATATATAATGACATGAATTCACATTTTTTTGCAAGGATTTGCCCGCCAGGGGATCGTACTATTGATGAGAGCCTTTAATATAATTGCCTTAGGGAGTCGGCCCTGACCGGCTGGCTCTTTCTGATAAAATTATTTAAATCCACAGAATCCGGACAGGATTATTTCCCGGAAAGATCCCTGGGGAAAAGGATTTTAAAGGTGGTTCCATCCTGGGGGGCCGTGATAATGGTAATATTGGCATCCAACAATTTGCACAGGTGGCGAACAATCAACAAACCGATTCCCTCTCCATGATTCTGCACTTCATCCGGAGCCTGTTGATTAGCCGGCGAAGAAAGAGGCTCGGATTCTACCGATGAGGAGGTTTCCGTTTTTGTGGTAAGACTTTCCGCGTGGGTAGCACTCAAACCGGGACCGGTATCCGTTATTTCAAGCAACCACTGGTCATCGGATTGTACTTTCCACTTCACTTTAACATATCCCTCGCCCGTATATTTCAAGGCATTTAGGATTAAGTTGCGCGCTATTCGCTGGACTTTTTGGCTGTCACTTTTTACAATGAGGGATTCCGGGCCGTCATAGGCCAATTCCAAGTCTTTGGAGGTCGCCATCGGGTGCATGCTCTCACAAAGTTGGCTTAGTATCTTTGTGGCATCAAATTCGGACAACTCAACTTCTTCATGCCGGGCCTCCAACCGGAACAGATCGAGCAAATCATTAAGCAACTGTTCCAGGCTGTCGGCAGATATCGACATTTTCTCAATAATCTCTGCCGCCTCCGGGTCAATATGTTCATCTTCCAGCAGGAAAAAGCCCATTTGAATATTTTTCATAATCCCCTTAAGGTCATGAGAGGTACGTCTCAGGTTATGCCGCCGTGATATATCGCCTGGTTCTTTAAGGGCTTGCTGCAAATCACGCAACTGGGCTTCTGATTCCTTTTGCTGAAGCTCGGCATATTTCTTAACGCTAAATAAAATGCCTTCATTAATATCCTCGATCAAGAATCTATGGGCTTTTTTCAAGGAAGCAACGCTCAAGGTATCCTCCTGGTGAAAGGCGTCGATTTGATCCATCAGTACGAGCTCCAAAACATTCCATTCCCGCATGGTCTCCTGCAAAGCAAGTCCATACTCCCAGCGCTGTGAACCGTGCATTTCTCCCAGAACATCCGATAATGCTTGACGTTGATGAAGCATGCTGTTGCAAAAATTATCGATAAAAGCAGGTATGCTATTCTGAAAGGCACTTTGCGAGATGGAAAGCAGGTCTTTGGATTTTACTTCTCTTTCCGTTATCTCCCGCTCCCACTGTTCAAGAATGGCTTCCTTTTTATCGCCTAAATACTCAGCTAATATCTTTAACTCCGGATGGGGTTCTTCGGGCATTGTATTCTGTTATGATCCTGTGGTATAATGATATATCTATTCCTGTTAACCACTACTCACTGTAAAATTTTGTTTCTAAATAAAAGGCTTTTTGTTCAAAAATAAAATATGCATGCGATAATGGACCGACACCCATTTTTCATAGTGCATTTGAAATAGCGATAGAACGTTCGACCATCCCGATCAACAAGGATGAACGGGAGACCCAACCAATTGTTTCGGGTTTAAAAATCCAAAAACGGGCAGGCCCATATGCTTCATCAATAAATGCGCGCTCAATCGAATACAAGAAGGCTTTTCAAAACTGTTCTTTTGCCTAATACCTGCATCTTCGCCCCTTCAACATCCTCACAGATGACTTATATGGGGTGTTTTTGGATACGCTCAGGCATGGATAGCGGCTAAAATTTCCGGTTCTGCAAAGCCAGCTGAAAAGAGACGTTTTTTTCTTGATTTTATGCTATATAATGATAAATTGACACTCAAAGTAAGTATGCGTTGAGGGTACAATTGTCCTCCACAATTAAATCGTTCACCAAATAACTGGACCTGCAAGAAACCGGAATTACATCATATAAGAATGAAAAACATACCAAGCGTCGTTACGTACTGCCTTCTGCTTTTCTTAACCGTCAGCTGCACCCCTGAAACTGAAGAAGAAAAGCGTCCGCCCCAGGCTAAAAACATCATCCTGATGATCGGTGATGGCATGGGCACCGCCCAGATCTATGCCGGACTCACGGCCAATAAGGGCTCGCTCAACCTGGAGCAAATGACCCATTCAGGCTTCATTAAAACCTCTGCTTCCGACGACTATGTCACTGATTCGGCGGCGGGAGCAACCGCCTTTTCCGCCGGACACAAAACCTATAACGGGGCCATCGGGGTCGACTCCACCAAGAATCCGGTAACCACCATCCTGGAGACTGCAGAAGAGCGGGGTTTGGCTACGGGACTGGTGGCCACCTCATCGATCACGCATGCCACTCCCGCCTCCTTTATTGCTCACCAGCCCTCGCGGGATATGGCGGAAGCAATTGCGGCCGACTTCCTGAAAACGGACATCGATGTATTTATCGGAGGTGGAGAAGAATATTTCAGTGACCGGGAAGACGGAGAAGATCTGCTTCGTCAGCTGGAAGAAAACGACTACCGGGTTTCTAATGATATCGAAGAGATCACGAGCACAAACAGCGGAAAACTGGCGGGCTTTTTACCGGTACGCCGCTGGTCGGAAGACCGGGGTGACCAGCTAATGGAAACGTCACAGACGGCGGTCAATATACTGGATCAAGATGAAGACGGTTTCTTCCTGATGATAGAGGGGTCGCAAATAGACTGGGGCGGCCACGACAACGACCTGCAATACGTGATACAGGAGATGATCGATTTTGATCGCACGATCGGAAAGGTGCTTGAATTCGCTGAAGAGGATGGGGAAACCCTGGTTATAATTACCGCTGACCATGAGACCGGCGGACTGACGTTAACGGGCGGAGACCTGGAAACGGGGGAAGTGGAAGGAGAATTCTCCACCGGCAGCCACACCGGTACGCTGGTTCCCGTCTTTTCTTACGGCCCGGGCGCCGAACACTTCAGCGGCATTTATGAAAACACCGCGATCTATGACAAAATGATGAACGCCCTGGAGCTGAACGCCGAGTAGAACGAACAAGAACCATGCTGTCGGGGAGCCCTTCGCACCCAGCACATATCTGTGCCGGGTGCTACTCCTCCTCTATATTTTTTCTTCTACTCTTCCCGCTGCAAAAATGCCAGCTCTACCAGGTAGTCGTCCAGCTTATCCTGGGGAATGAGGTGGGAGTCAAGGTCCAGCCGTTCCACCATATGCCGGTTGCGCAGGGCGCAACGCTGGTAGAAACCTTTCAGGGCTTCCATATCCTTCAGGATGAGCTTCCCGAGAAATTGCTCCAGGAGCTTATGCCGATCGGTATGATCAAGGATCGTATGTAAAAGCTGGTCCGATTTACCGCCCAGGAAGCGGCGGACCTGCTCTCGTTTTTGGTCTGCAATCCTTAGGGTATAATGCAGCGGGGTCAGCCTGTTTAGCAATTGGGAGGGCAGCAGAAAGGGCGTGGCTACCTGCTTTTCCATGATATACAGCTGGCGGAGGAGGGCTCCCAGGGCCCGGCGAACGCCCCGGTGTCCTTTGAAAGCGCCGAAAATATACTCCGGAGTTACCTCTTTTCGATGCATCCGAAGATGGAAGGCCAGGACCTCTCCCTCCGGCACCGCTGAAATATAGTAATAGGTTTCGGGCGCTTTTTTAGCCCGGTTGAAGGGCGGCCTTCGGGTCCGTATAAGCTCGTTTTCCCGCAGCAGTGCTTCCTCCTCGCTGGAACACTGCTCAATAGTTATGCGGCGGACCATGCGAACCAGTCTCCTGGTCTTCCGGGAGCCGGAACCTGAGGTTACGCGCCGGTAGGTAAACAGGCGCCGGCGAAGGTTCTTGGCTTTTCCCACATACAGCAGCAGGTCTTCCCGGCTAAACATTTGATAAACGCCAGGCCGGGTGGGCAGCGCTTCAAAAAAATCTTTCCCAAGACGCTCTTCCAGCGGGTTGCCGGTCTCAAAAAGAAGCGGATCATTCATAATCTAACGGGCCATGCTGTTTTGCCGAATCATATCCCCGGCGACTGACAGCATGGTGTCAGGGGGCTTGCCAATCAGCGAACTTCGCCGTCAGGCATCCGGCCGGCCTTTCTCCCTAAAATGCGGGATGGTCCTATTTTTTCCCCGTTTCAAAAAAAGCCGGGTTACCCCCGTTCACACCGGGGAATTTGTCCCTGATCAAGACGAACCCCAAAAACGGGTTGAGAGCACTTGCGTACACCATTTCTGCTTTCTATATTTGTCAAAAGAGGGTTTTGAAAACCAGGTATATTGATCAACATCAACGCTTGAACGCATTCAAAACCGTAGCAATAAGACCTATGTGAAAATATTGAATGCGCCAAAATGCAGAGATCGGCCAGAAAGCGGTTTTGCGAAACCCTTTAAAATCAAGAGAATTCATACGAGACTTGAGTGCTGTCAAAATTACTTCTTCCTATGGAAATCAGGTGGGTCGTTAGAGGTTGCGCTTTACTATTGATCATCTTTTTATCGTTCCAGGCTTGCAGCTCAGCGGGGAGGGTACAGCGTCCGTCAAACGGAAGCGAATATCAGGTTACGGACCCTGTAGAAATTAAACGCCGGGATTCCCTCATTGTGGAGAAGTATGCCTCCGTGCTGGATACCGACCCTTCACTCATTGAGCAGTCATTCACTCTTTACCAATTCATCGAACAGCAGCTCAACACCCCTTGCAGCGGCACGCCTGGCGACCATGCGACCAGCGATGGCGAGCTAACCCGGCAGATTTTTAACCGGGTTTATGACCGCAAGATTCCCGCTACTTACGACGATCTCAGGAAATCGCCATTGATCCCCAAATTTTCGTCCAGATCCTATTTAGCGGAGGGCGACCTCATCTTTTTTGAAGAGGAGGATGCCGACCAGCCATCAGGAGAGCACCCCCAATCCGGGGAACAAGCCGTAGGGATATATCTACAGAACGACAGGTTTGTCATCTGCTCGGAGGAGGCCGGCGCGGTGGTGATAAACGATCTGGACAGCCGCTATTGGAGCAGACGTTACAAAATGGCGGGGAGACTAAAGTAAGGTGCTATGAAAGAGCTGATCCATCGTATCCATAACAGTAATGAGGATATCCGGTCAGAGATCATTGTTTCCGACCTGCTTGCCAGCGGCATGCATACAGAAAATATCTCCGTCAGGTTCGCCGGGCAGCTGAAGCGTCCCTGCAGCAGGGATATAGCCGATGTATGCCTGACACCCGGGGACGGGGGGCCCCAGCAGCTGGAGATCATCCTCAACCGCGACAGTATTTATGATACTCTTCCCGAAGGGATGTTCCATCAGCCATCGGCCGGGAACCCCTCCCTGTCTGTTCCCTCCATGGTGGAGGAATATCACCAGCAGCAACAGGAAGAAGAGGAGGCCCGGCAGTTTTTTGCTCCTTTTGAAAACGAACTGTTCCTGCAGCGCACCTTTACCGAATCGGAAGAATTTCGGCAGCTGTCACAAATACAGCAGTCGCAATTGGATCCTTCTCTATTGGCACAGCTTGGGATCGACCCCGACCTTCCTCAAGCGTTTACCGCAACATTCCTGAGGATCCTGCCGCATCTCCCCCGCATTGCGGGCGACCTTGCGAAGACCGAACAGCTTTTTTCGCTCTTACTGGACGACCCGGTACGCCTGAAAGCGGACCCATGCCCCAGGGCCGAAACATGTGACCACTCCCCCTTGCTGGGAGACGCCACCCTCGGGGACGATCTAACGGCCGGAAATACCCTGCTGCCCGACCATAACGTCTTTCGATTAACGGTCGGACCTGTGTCCGCGGAAAAGCTCCCCGGCTATGAGGATGAAGGGTGGGAGGCGGCAGCACTGCAAACGCTGATTAATTTCGTTATCCCCGTAGAATGGGAGTTAACGGTGCAAATCGAAATAACAAAAGAAGAAGCCCGGTCCTTCTCCCTCAATAATGAGGACCGGACCGGTGCGCGCCTGGGATATACAACCTCTTTACCTGAATAAATATACTACTATGGACAAAAGAACCCTTATCATCGCTGCCTCATTTTTGGGACTGTCGCTGGCTATGTTCTTCCTGATGGCGGCGGTCATCAAGAACTTTCTTGCTACGAAGAAAAAAGTCTTTATCTATGCGGTCATCACCCTTGTTGCATTTTCACTGGTAGCGTTGCTGGGATACCAGGGCCTGATCTCCGGCCCCGGCATACAGCTGCTGGTGTTTCAGCTCTGCCTCTTTGGCCTGGGGATGGTGCACGCCGGGACTTTGTATCAGTATATGGACTGGGAACAGAAGGACGCTTTCCATCCGGATATTATGTTCAGCCTGTTCATATGGTTAGCCGGACTCATCCCTTTTTATGTGATCTATTCTCTCATCTCCGGCACCCCCGGTTACCCGTATCACATGCTGGGAACCTCACTGTTTTTTATCGTCCCGATACTCTTCCGGAAAACTTTTGTCGCGGCCCGGGCAGTGCCTCTCCCCGAGATGGAACAGTGGTACTATCCGGTTCATACCAGCGTCCCCGATCCCGAGGCGCATGAACTGGAAAACCCATTTGTCATCACCTTTGTTGTTCGCAAGAAGGCAGAAGATCCCGAACCTGCCAGCTTCAGGGCTAAAGCGCCTGCAGAGATGAAATTAGGACGTTTATTCTACTATTTTGTGGAAGATTATAACGAGCAGCACTCGGGCGATCTGCTGGAATACAGCGACCAGTTCGGACGTCCCTATGGATGGGTATTCTACTTCAAGCCCCGGTGGTACCTCTTTTTTAGCAAGCGTTACAGGGATCCGGCACAGACTGTAAAAGAAAACAATATCGGGGAAAATACGGTCATTATTTGCGAGCGAGCTGATATCCTGGATGAAGAGGTGAAAGCTCTCGAAGGCGAAGTATTTACTTATTGAACCCTTTGCAAAACCGTTCTTTTAGCCAATCACTGCATTTTCGCGTATTCAAGATCCTTACACATGCTCACACATGCTTTATATGCTGTGGTTTTGAGCTCGCTCAGGTCTTGATATTGATATGGGCTAAAATTCGTGGTTTTGCAAAGGGTTCTAAAGGGTTCTTATTGAGAAAGTTGCCGGCATATATCCAAATCTCGCCGCGTTTGCTCCAGCGTTTCTTTATAACGCTCTACATTTTGCTGATACTCCCCGATCAGCTGCTGCGCCTCCCGCAAGTCGCGTAACCTGCGCTTGCTTTCCTGCAGGGCCAGCATCGTTTGAATGACGTAGTCGTACAGCTTGGGCTGACGTAAACTGTCGTTTTGGGGAATGGATTCTTTGACACCTGCCAATTTAGTACTTACCACCTGTTCCAGATACATCACATTCTGTCCCGACTGGTTGATAGAGTCCAGGGTGACCTTGACCTCCCGGATGCTTTCCGAAAAGTCGGTTTGAAATTCAAGCTCCTTTTCCAGTTTCGCGTATTGCGCCCTCAGAATCTTATTTTCTTCCACCGGAATCTGAACATTCACATAAACCGCTCCCGTCACAAAAAGAAGGGTTACCAGAAAAAAGGCTAAAAAGGTCCAGAAGGCTCTCCGTCGTTCTTTTTTATTCAATGATTCCATAATCGGCTTTGTATGTTATTCAGCTAAAAAGTTGATTCTTTTTTTCTCGCGGGAAGGGGGACGTTTTTCTTCCTTGACAAATATATCCTTGCCGGATCTGCGGCCGATGTAGTCCAGTTCATCCAGCTTGGCATAAAGCCCTGTCATCTCCTCAAGAAACCGCGAGCAGACGTCCACGGCTTCTGCAATAGCCGTATGGTCATACACGTGATCCACAACCCGGCTGATTACCTTTTCAAACTGTCCCTGGTTCAGGTCGCACCACTCCGCAAAATAGTTAATCAACTCTTCTTTCCCCGCGCCCCGGTATATGGCGACAGAATTCTCAATCAGCCTTCCCAAACTCGCTATATGCTCGATCATATGGACGGGTGGGGCCCATTGCAGGGCCCCCTGAAACCGGCAGAGCGTCGTTCCCAGCCAGGAAAGAATATCCCTGCTCAGCTGATGTACCATCACAGCAAGCGGGTATTCCCGCTCTTTGGCAGCTATTTTCCGGATGATCCGTATGCACAGTGTTTCGAGTTTTCTCAGCGACCGACAAAATTGGGTATGGGTATCAATCAGCATAGGCGAGCTGTACAACGCCATACACGGGGGTATATACTGTTCATTCAACTGGATGCCGGCGGCATCCACAATAATTTCGCCGATGCTGATATTAAAAGCGCCATAATCACTTAGAGCTGTACGTGCCGGCTTTCTGGGTAACAGTCCCAATCGCGAGCCCGGTTGGATATAGGGCCGGCGGGGTGGTATCTCCCCGGGATCCGGTTCTCCGATCTCCTCGGGATCAAAAGGATCAGCGGAAAGCACCAGCAGGTACCGCTGTTCCTGCTCCGTCTCCGTAATTTCCTCCGGTACTGCTGCTGTGTAGTGGCGGGGCTGTCCGGATTCGCTACCGATATCAATAATAAAGCCGCCGGGCGTAGCAGCCTTGCAGCGAAACACTTTCACATGAATCGTATCGGTATTTTCTATGGTTATGCTCAGTTTACAAGAAGGACCCTCACCCTGGGAAGACGGAAGCAGAAGGCCATAGTTCAGGGGGGTAAGCTGCGTGGCCACGCCCCGCATGAGCTGTTGGCTGAGCGCCCGCTGCTGATCAACGAAATGTTGCTTCCGGATTTTCATTCCGTCCACCCAGTTTACCATATGATATTTTTCAGACATAGTTGTTCGGTTTCGTGATGAATAACAAATTAGAATAGGCCGAGAACTTTTTTCCTGTTATAGTCGACCTTTATTAAATCAATGCAGCCGGTTTCCCTCTGTTTGAGGACTTCCAGATTTTCGATAGAAACCTTTTTCCCCTGGATATCCTGCAGCAGTACCCGCAGGCTCTTTTCTTCGCCATCGGCGCGGACGCGCGTATTAAAGCCCTCACAGCAAAACGGGATTAACGTTTCGGGCGCTCTTTGCTCTTCCGCCACCTGCAGCAGATAATCCTCCAGCTGCATGCGGCTCAGTTCGGGAGTCCGGTTTTGCGGTACCGGTTTGAGGGGCGGGGCCAGCGGCACCTCTGCTATGGAGATGGTGTCACCCACCTTCTCTTGCTTCAGTTCTGCTCTTTCGGGGAGATCCAGGTCAAACTTCGGCTCCTCGACCGGCCGGGCAAAAACCGTTATGCGTTTTTTAGCGGCATAGCGTTCCTTCCCGTTCACAATGAGCATTACGGTTTTAACCCCGGAAGACTGAAATACATAGGTGGGTTCTTTTGTCCTCGCGTCCACCTGCATTGTTTCACCGAAGCTCCACTGCCACTCTTTGGCTCCAGCCGTGTTATCGGTAAACCGGACCGGCTCTCCCACCCTTGCGGTCGGGGGCATGCTGAAGTCAGGATACCGGCTGGAAGGGACTGCGGGTTCTCTTTTGCGAACCACCACTTGTTTCCGGACGGAGCATCCCCCGTCCACTTGCAGGGTAACCCTGTATTCTCCGGGATGTTTGAAGACGTGGAGAACTTCTTCCCCCGCCGCCGGGGGACTCCCGTCGCCAAAGGCCCACTCCCGTCCGGCGGCCTGCGGACTTTGATCCTTAAAAGACACAATATGACCGGCAATCAGCTGGTCCCGGTCAAAGGTAAAGTCAGCACCAGTGCAATCACTATAGGTGAGCAATTTATAGCCCAATACAAACAGGCCCATAACGGCCGTCAGCGCTACGGTTATCCAGATCGAACGGTCAAATACCGGCTTGTTATTTGGTTGCTCTTCCCGCATTGCCATCTAATCCGACAGATTTCCGGTTATCGTTTTCATCTACTATCAGTCGATAGGGAAAAGAATGGGCGACCCGCGTCCGGATTTTTACCAACAGGTCCTCAAGCAAGAAATCCCACTCTTTGGCGGAGGTCCCCACCCGCTCATCCGCTGTCAGTACAATATCAATAGTTCGCATCAGCCCTTCCTTCTCTCGCATGCCGTGTGCTACTCCTTTTGTTATCTCAATCTCCTTCACCCGGCGGCCAAGCTGCTCCCTGCAAAAAGCTCTTATATCTTCCGCCGTGACCAGACGGTTGCCGGCAAGCAGCGTTCGCTTGAAAGAAACCAGTTTTTCCTGGTCGGAGAGCCTGTCTCTTCCTCCTACGGCCGGCGTAACCAACAGCGTACTTTTGGGCCGGATGTCACTTCGTCCCATAACCTCCAGCCGGGTCCCCGCAGCAATATCATTGGCACGGCTGCCGGCAGTGCTTGAAAACTCGACAAAAAGACTATCCCTCTCTTTGAAATTACGCATCACCAGGTACGAGGTGGTTTTATCAATCGTCATTCCGGCAACTTTATCCTCCAGATCTCCCATCAGCATGTTAATCTCGCTGACAATACTTTCGAGTGCCTCAGTGCCAATCGCAGCATACGAAGCCGTCTCATCCTTGAGTGTTTCAAGCAAATACTGCAGTTCTTCTTTAGCCTCGAATGCACCGAATCGGCCGACGCCCCTGCTTCTGAGCAGGACAGTGTTTTCTTCATTCGTTTGCGCATCATCCAGGGCGCGGACATGGTAGGAATCGTTCTCCGAGTCTACTATTTTCCTGATATCATAGAAAAAGTCGTTACTCGTTAATGGAATAATATTCAGGTTTTCCCGAAGCCGGTACATCAGGTCGTGATCCCGCCTGTTCAGGACCGGAAAACAGTTTGTAAAACAGAATACATCGTCCAACAGCTTTGGGGGCACAACCTTCGGAAATTCCACCCTGACCCATACCAGATGATCATCAATCTTACCCAGGGTGTCCGTGTCAAAAGTATCCTGTATTTTTCCCGGGAGGTTTCCTCTCGCCGAAGCCAGTCCCTCTATATTCCGCACCGTAACGAAGCGGCGCTCATAAAATGTATTGATCTCCCGGCACCTCCTTTCGCTGGTCCGGTACCTGCTCGTTAACAGCTTGTTCAGGCTGTCTTCCTTACGGGCCGTCGAGGGATATCCCGGCCTTTTCTCCAGTTCCCGACCGTTTAAAAACCAGCGGCTATTTCTGAGATGGTTGAAAAAGAAATCCTTTTGGCCTGCATTCAGGAGATTAAAGCAAAAAGTGAGCTCCTCCACCGATTCGACCGCTTCGCTGGTATCGAGTCCAATGTACAAGGCGGCCGGGGGCAAGAAGGTATCGCCCGCTGCATATCCCAGCACGCTTTTATATTTGTGATCAATTAACTCACAGATACGGTTGCCGGAAGCCTGGCACTTCACCCCGGCATCAACCAGCGGAAAACGTCCGGCGGGACTGAAGTACAACTCCCTGTCGGCGCCTGATTGCGGTCCCCCGCAAAAAAACTGTTCCTTTTCATCCACATAGCCGCTGCCATTCAAAGGCAGGGCAGAGGCAATAGCATGTGCAGGAACGGCCCGGGTGGCGGCAGCGGGGAGGAGCAGGCGCGCGAGCTCTTCGGTGAGACGGGACTGCGAGAGCTTCTTCTCCCGGTTTATCCTGGCCAGCTCTGCGGCACAGGCGTTCATCAGCAGGGCCACGATGGGATCAAAAGCGGCTTCATTTTCCACCCCGGGGTAATCCCACATTTTGGCTGCTGTTCGGAGCATCCGGCTTTTTATGCTGTCGCGGCTCTCTGGCATCTCTTTTGTGCTATTTGTATGACAAGGGCGCAATATAACATTGCTCCTCATGGCTAAAAGGTTTTCTGTTGACCGTAATTGTACCGGTTATGGTAATATCAAGGCGCTTGCTCAATTGTTTGATACCACCTCCGCCCGTCTCTTCCTGCAGCCACCGTATGTTGACCCGCACCTGCTCGAGCCGGGGTTCATACCGGTTTATGCAGCGGAGAACAGAGCGGTTAATCTCTTCCCTGATCGCATGATTCTCGGAAATATTGCCGAATTCATTTTCCCAGATACTATTTCCGAACTTCTCGTCATGCTTGTTCTCATTAAAATGAGACGTAATCATCAGGTGGATATGATCGCTTATCGAGTCCTCAAGGCTGCAACGGGCAAGCTCCTTTTTCTTTATGACCCGTCCCAACCTGAGAGGCAGCGAATAATAGGAATGCTTCATCGGTCCGTATGTACTCTGCAAAGGTTACGTAGTAGCACTTCCCTGCTAATCCTGCTCGTATTCCGCTTCCCATTCATTCCCGTCCTCTCCCTTTTGGCCATCCATTTTAATCAAGAAGTTCTTGGCCGGGAAAAAAGGTCGCAAGTGAATATCAAGATTAATGTGATCTTTCTTGTTGGGATCCTGCTCAAAGCGCCGTATATCAAAATTTTCAATCAGCTTATCGGGTCCCGTTACGCCATCAAGGAACCTGACAATCTGCCGGAGCAGGTCTTTCTTGGTCCGGGAATTAAAGTTTTCGAAAGCGCGGCGGTTCAGAAAATCCATCAGTACTTTGGTGATATAATCAAAGACCCTTACCACAGAGTAGGTTTGCAATCCCAGGTTATCGCCATTAAACAGCGTTTTAGCCGAAAAAGCCATGACCTTTCCGTATTCACTTACCATCGGGACCAGCCCTAATTTCTCGATATTTGCTATCTCACTTTTCTTCAATGGAAAGCGCACCGAATCCGCTTCACTGATACTGCCGAACTTCTTGCCGGCGGCGACCTGCGACATCCGCGTTCCATATATCTTCCCCGCATAAGCCCCCGCGGCGGGCACGTATAAAGCTTCATTCTCGCCCACTTCGCCCGCCTTGTCGCGTCCCATGATCCAGTTGCACGTCATGATCACATTGGAACGATACTTCTCTCCCCCTGTCAGGTTGGCCGCTTCAAACATCTCCATGACATCGTCGGGGGTATCGAAATTGCCGAAGTCGGTGACCAGCATGACCTTGTTCTCATGAGCGATCTTCGCCCATTTTTCCAGCACTTTATTGGAGCCCAGGTAGCCGGGGATGACCAGCAGCGAATAATTTTCGCGGAGGTCGAGCCGGTCGTAATTGCTTTTCAACTGTTCCGATACGGCGTCAATAAAGCGGCTGAAATCCAGATCCGTCAACTGTGTCATATCCGCATTCATAAGCGAAATGTTTTTAACCTTATCCTCTTCCGAATTTTTAAAAAACAGGGCTACCGACCGGTACGAACGCTCAAGATCCCGGGTCTGATGCAACGCCTCTTTCAGGTTAGCCTTTAACACGCGATCTGTCTCATCCAGAGTTTCCTCACACCCGGCTACAATGTCGACCACATCTCCTTCCGCGCTCAAGACCCGCTCCCACACCTTCATGCGCTTCAGCAGATCCTGGCGATCGGCCTTCTTCGATGCTTCATTTAAAAATATCTTTTTACGCGCCCGGCGTTCGGGATTTAA
>NZ_JBEPWZ010000047.1:0-16048 GCF_041642155.1 Fodinibius sp. | reverse complement strand
GGTGGGAGTTTCGGACTCGCGCTCCTGTTTATCGTCCTCCGCACTTCCGACTCGGAAACAGCCACGGAACTTTCGGGCATGGCCCAGTCGGTAGGCTACCTCCTCGCGGCAGTCGGCCCGACGCTCTTCGGGGCCCTGCATGACCTTACCGGGGCGTGGCTTATCCCGCTCCTGTTTCTCTTCGCAGTCGCCATTCTCAAGCTACTATCGGGGCTGGGAGCCGGGAAACCTGAAACGATCGGCTGATCGATAAACATCCATGGCGTCCGGTTATTCATATCCCCCCAAATAAAAAAGCGGATACCTTTTGAACAGTATCCGCTTTCTTTGATAAATAAGTACGTCCCCAAAACGGGAACAAGTACAAACAAAAGATCAGGCTACTTTAACCCGGATCTTCTTCCCTTTTACGCGATTCCGGTTCATGATCTCAAGCACCTGCTTCACATGTTTTCCAGGGATATCCACAAACGAATGATGGGGGAAAATATCGATATTCCCGATCACATTGCCCGGAACGTTGGATTCGCCGGCAATGGCTCCCACCAGATCACCGGGATAGACATTGTTCTTTTTCCCGACATTGAAGTGCATTTTAATCATGGCAGAGTCATCATAATTATGATGCTGGGACTGGCCGTTCTGCCCGTCAGCTTCATCCTGCTGATCCGGAGCCTCGGTTCTCTTTTTCAGCAAAGCCGCAGCAATTTCAATGGTAGTAAAGCGATCATCCGCAAACGACTCAATCTGATCGATAAAGGGACGCAGGTTCCCCTTCTCCAGCACTTCCACCAGCCCATCCATCTCCCCGGCCAGGCGTGATTTCTGCACATCGGCCGTGGACGGTAAATCCAGGGGATTCAGCTGGTTCTTTATCTGCCGCTCTATCGTACGAAGCTGCTTCTTTTTGCTCTTGGTGCTGAACGTAATGGCCATCCCCGATCGTCCGGCACGTCCGGTTCGCCCGATACGGTGGACATAGTACTCCGGGTCCTGGGGGAGATCATAGTTGAACACGGCCTCAATATCATCGATATCAAGTCCCCGCGCCGCAACATCCGTACCCACCAGGATATCAATTGCTCCGCTGCGAAACTTCGCCATCACCCGGTCACGCTGGTTTTGGCTGAGGTCCCCGTTGATAAAATCGGAAGAATAGCCGCGGGAACGAAGCTCCCGGCTCACCTTTTCGGTTTTGCGCTTGGTATTGCAAAACACCAGCGCCAGCTTAAAGTCATTGATATCCATGAAACGGCAAATCGCCTCGGTACGCACCGAGTCTCGGACTTCCACCACGTACTGCTCGATATTGGGAGCCGTCATCTTCTTGCGTTCGATGGCCACGGTCTCCGGGTTGTCCATATAGCGGTTCATGATTTTCCGGATGCCTTTCGACATGGTCGCCGAAAACATAATGGTTTGCACCGGCTGACTGGCGTAGGACAGGATCTGTTCCATATCGTCCCGGAATCCCATATTCAGCATTTCATCGGCCTCATCAAATACAACGCGTTGCAGGTTGTCCAGCTTCATCGTGCCCCGGCGGAGGTGATCGATCGTCCGCCCCGGCGTTCCCACGACCACATGCGCACCGCGCTTCAGTGCCTTGATTTGACGCGAGATCGATTGTCCCCCGTACACCGGCACTACGTGCAGTCCGTCCAGGTGTTTCCCGATTTTAATAAGCTCGCCCGTCACCTGGATCGCCAGCTCACGGGTGGGACACATTATAATAGTTTGTACTTCCTTTACGCTAATATCGGTCTGCTGAACCAGGGGAATTCCGAATGCAGCAGTTTTTCCGGTCCCCGTCTGGGCTTGTCCCACTACATCTTTCTGTTGCAAAAGAGGGGGAATACATTTTTCCTGTACCGGAGTTGGTTCTTCAAATCCCATATCTGTGAGAGCCTGAAGAATAGGTTGGCTGAGATTAAGCTCAGCAAAAGTTAGATCTGTCATAAATTGAATAAAAGTAAATGAATATTATTAATAACCTGACGCACACAAAATATACCTTTAGTACCAGCAAGAAGTTGCTGCCATCCTAAAACGTATATAACGAGAGGCGCCGACAGACCTGAGAGAGGGATGTAAGAACCTGTTTAAAACGAATAGGTGGGATTCACGTAACACCAGAGCGGTAAGATACGGAAAATTTTTCACAATACATACATATGGATGAATCACAGTGCTGTTCGTTCATGTGCCCTGGAGCGTCCTATACGTCCAGTACATACCCATGGATGAATAGCAGCTCCTTTTGGGTGGCCTCCGGAAAGCCCCTTCACTGTACACGACCGGAAAGCACTGGCAGGAAAAGACGCTGAAGGAGCTAACTTCCGTTGGCAGGCTCTCGGCCGGACAACCTCACCAAAGCTTAATCATGGCAGCCGTAAAGCAAAATAAGATCTTCCCGGACAAGAGTTTTCAAATAAAACCCCGCGGCCTTGAAAACAGCACGAATGGTGCAGGCAATCCTCTCCCCGCCCAGAAAGATCGAGAAAGCTACTCCTCTATGGGCGCCGAAGAAGCCACCCCCTTCATCTCCACCTCTGCCTCTACCTCTACCTGCTTCTCCTTCTCAACGCGGGCCTGTTCGGCGGGACTCGCAAACAGGATGAACAGCCATTCCCGCCATCCCTGCGCCTTTTTCAGGTCGCTCCAGATGGCTATGAACTCATGAAAAACGAGATAGATAGGATTATAGGAGTCCGGCGGCTTGGTGATGCCGTAATTCGGCGTATTAAGCTCGGGCTGGAAGGTCCCGAACATACGGTCCCATATAATAAACGTGGATCCATAATTTTTGTCCAGGTAATGATCGTCTTTGGCGTGATGCACCCGGTGATGTGAGGGCGTCGTAAAGAAAAACTCAATCGGCCGGGGCAGCTTGTCGATAAGCTCGGTATGGATCCAAAACTGGTACAATACCGCAATCTGGTGACAGATGAAGAACACTACCGGGTGAAAGCCGGCCATCGCCACCGGCAGAAAGAAAATCACCTTAAAGCCCTGCACCCACGAAAGCCGGAAGGAAACGGAAAAATTATATTGCTCTGAGGAGTGATGCGGCACATGCGTAGCCCACCAGATTCGCTGTTCATGAGCGATGCGGTGCGCCCAGTACCGGCAAAAATCCAGCACAAAAAAGCAGAGTACATACGACCACCAGGTGTGGGGTACCCGCCACGGCACCATGTTATAGAAAAAGAGTACGAGCGCGAAAATACTTACCTTGGTAAGGGAACTGATGATGATATTCCCAATACCGATTGCCGTGGAAGCCCAGAAATCTTTGCTGTCATACAGATCCCATTTAAGCCAGGCACTTATCCCCCACTCAATAAAGACGAGAGCAAACATGACGGGCGCCGCATAAATGATAATTGGTGGAAGCCCCATGGCCATGAGCTCTTCAATCGTGATAAGTTCGGGCATAAGAAAATGAGTTCTGATCTGTCAGTTGAGCGCCCAACATATCAGATATTCCCCTCAATTAAAAGCCAAATCTTGGGAATATGCGCGCATATCGGGTATTCGGCGGAGACAGAAAGGCCTGATAAAATTTGCTTTACTCCCTTTTTTTCAACTCAGATGACGGAGGCTTTACCGTAACCACCGGGATAGTGAGGTGCTGGGCCACCATCTCGGCTGTGGACCCCAGAAAGAGATGAGCCCAGCCACTGTATCCGTGGGTGGCCATGACGACAAGGTCGGCATGATCACCGGCATATTCCTGGATGCCGACGTGAGCCGAAACGCTTTTCTCAACCACCGTTGAAAAAGGGATGTTATGGCTAGACGCCTCTTCGGTGATCACAAATGCATCCTCAAAATCAGCTTCTCCGCGATGAATTTGGATGTGTTCCAGCTTTTCACTGCTCAGATACGCTTCCAGGCAATCGATAAGCGCTTCATATATATTTGCTTCCTCCGACTTCCGGGGGTCCAGCTTTTTACCATCATTTAGGGGATTGCCATACAGTTCCATAGCATGATACAAAATAATTTCGGCCCCATAGATGTCGGCCAGCGAAAGAGCCACCGGCAGAGCAGAGAGGGAGAGCTTCGACCCGTCGGTCGGCAGCAGGATCTGTTCTAACCCGTCGGAGCTCAGACTCGCATCCACGGTGAAGACCGGGATATCGGAATAGCGAATCACCTTTTCGGTCGTAGATCCCCGCAGCAGGTGAGAATCGTGTTGGCCTTTGGAAGCCATGACAATCATATCGTAGCCCCCTTCCCCGGCCAAATCGGATATTCTTGCCGACGGCTTGCGACCGACCCTGCAGATGGCCTCCCCCCGGTGTTCATCAGTGAGGTAGGTATCCATGAACCTCTTTAATTTCTGCTCTGCTTCTTCCTGGGCCCGGGGATAGATCTCCCCTTCCATGTCCAGGGGATGACCCAACGTCGAAATGCTCTCATGGAAATACTTCAACATGGGGATAATATGGACAAAATCAACCCTCGCATCGAACCGGTGCGCAATCTCCTGACTGTGATCATACGCTGACCTGGCGTTGTCCGAAAAATCCGTGGGCACTAATATTTTTTTAATAGGCTCCATAAAAGTAAATAATAGGTTGTTGTATCTGTTATCTATCTATTATCGATATGTAGCATTACAGAATTTCATAACATATGTCGACATAGCCCCGGCCACAGGGTAAACATTACTCTTTCACTCGCAAATAATCAAGGCCGACAACCATAACAAGTCCAATAACTATGCCCCAGATACCTTGGCCAAAATGCGCGGTCCGGGGCCCTTCGACCGTAATATACGGCACATATGGGTCGCTCTTGATCAGTTTCTGCTTAACCGTCAGCAGTTCTATCCTCTTGGACTCATCGGTTTCGGCAGCGGGATTGACGACCTCCCCCAGCCGCTGAAATTCCGGCTGCAGCTTGTCGGGGGGCTGATCCCGCAGCTCCTGGGCTTTGGGACTCGTGTAGCCGATCACTTCCTCCTTTGTCACAATTTCGGTGTAGGTACGCTCCTGGTACGGCCAGATCATATACAACGAACCGATCAGAAAGCCGATCAGCAGGGCCAGCGTTCTGGCCTCATATCGAAGTAACAGCCAGGACAGGATCCGCGAAAAGAGGGCTAAGCCAACAATGGCCCCGGCGATGAACGGGAGAAGCGTTATCAGTCCGCTCACCGTCCCGGAGGTCCCCAGCTTTCCGATTTCCGTAAGGATAAAGTCGTATTTTCGCAGTATAAGTAAAATATAGGAGCCGGAGATACCGGGCAGAATCATCGCACAAATGGCAATCGACCCTGCAACAAAAATAAACAGGGGGGATTCAGAAGTCGCGGTCGGCACCAGCGTAACCACCCAGTAACCGATCCCCGTGCCCAAAACGATCGCAAGACCGTGCACCCAGTGAAACCCATTGATGGCCTTGGCCAATACCACAACAGAGCCCACGATAAGTCCGAAAAACAACCCGTAAATCAGTTCGGGATCGGTAAACATATAGACTTGTAGCGGCACTACTTTCGTAAAGAAAAAGACCGCACAAATCATACCCGAAAGCAGCAGAAACAGGAACTTCCAGTGTACTTCCCGCAGCGCCGCCCTGACTTTCAACCTGACCAGTTGTTTCAGGAAGCGGGCGTCAAAGCTTCGGATGGCATTAATCAGCCGCGTATAGATGCCCACAATCAGCGCCATCGTCCCGCCACTGACCCCGGGCACGATATCCGCCGATCCCATCAAAAATCCTTTAATCAATAAAAAGGGCGCTTCTTTCCAGGAGGTGGGATCGTTGTTTGCGTCCGTTGATGTCCGTTCGGTTTCAGCCACTTGAGAATCGGGAATTGAGAATTTGGAATTGGGTGGCAGTGAATTTAAAATTCCTAATTCCTAATTCCTAATTTACTCCTTCCATCCCTGTTCACCGATAAGCGGCACGAATTTGAAATCGCTGTAGTGCTCTTCTTCATATTCGTCTTTCCTGATTTTAATAATCCGAACCATCTCCTGCCGGTTCTCATCCCCCACCGGAACCACCAGCCGTCCGTTGACGTTAAGCTGCGCCACAAGGTCGTCCGGGACCACCGGAGCACCGGCCGTGACGACAATGGCGTCATAGGGCGCATAGGCCGACCACCCTTTGCTGCCGTCGCCCAGCTTCGCATGGACCGAATAACTCAACTCCCGAAGCGTCGACCGTGCTTTTTCATACAGCTTCTTATGCCGTTCCACGGTATACACCTCCGCTCCCAGTTCACATAAAATGGCCGCCTGGTAACCCGACCCCGTACCGATTTCCAGCACCTTCTCCCCGGGCATTACTTCCAGCAACTCCGTCTGACGGGCAACCGTATAGGGCTGGGAAATGGTCTGTTTCTTACCGATGGGAAGGGCGGAATCCTGATAGGCACGGTCCTGCAGCGCCGTATCGACAAAAACGTGACGGGGCACCATATTGATCGCCGACAGCACCCGCTCATCCTGTATGCCTTTCTTACGGAGTTTATCGACCAGTTTTTGCCGCCGCTGCTTGAATTTCGGATTATTCGCTCCAGAAGATCCCCAGTTCAACATAGTTCAAAAAATTGCTGTTTTGCACGCATTTAATGTTACCTTGTAACATAAGGAACTTGAGACAATAAAATTGACTTTTATATACCTTGTTTTCATAACTCATGTACAGTAAACGAGTGGGTATAGCATGTGGAGGCGAAGTGTGTCCATTACCCTGTCATCGTCATTACAACTAATTTCGAGGTCTTATGAAGACGTTTTTCAAAATTTTGGCCGCCGTTGCAGCGCTGTTGGTTGTTATCATCATCGGACTGAACCTCTATTTAACCAATGAGCGGCTGCAAAATCTGCTCATGCCGTACATCAACGAGTCAGTGGGACGTCAGGTGGAGGTGGGCACGATGTCCGCTACTTTTTTCAGCACTTTTCCCAATCCCGGGGTGGAAGTCAACAGCCTTAGCATTCCCGGGGACACCGAAGAAGATACCCTGCTTTCGATGGACCAGCTGGTGGCCGGGGTGGAACTATTTCCCCTTTTTCGGGAGGAGATCAATATTACCGAGCTGGTGCTGACCAACCCGCGTTTCGTGTACCGGATCTACGCTGACAGCAGCACCAATATCGACTTTCTGCTGGATGAGCAGACGGGGGACGCCACCTCCGAGGACAGCTACAATATCAATATACCCTATTTTGAAGTTCACGACGGTTATTTCGGGTACCGCGACGGTACCTCAAACACCTCGGCCACGCTGGAGGACGTCGGGGGCGAGCTGTCGCTGAGCTATGCCGATTCCATCCAGAGCAGCATCGATATGGAGGTCGGGGGACTCTATGCCACGGTCGACAGCGTCAGCTATTTCAGCGGCCTGCCGCTGAGTCTGACGGAGGAATCCGTCATCCATACCGAAAGCGAGGTCATCCTCCTTGAGGAAGGCACGCTTGCTATTCGGGGGCTGGAGATGGACCTGACCGGCATGCTCAGCAACTGGAGCGAGGCGTTTACCGTGGACCTGCAGTTCAACTCGTCGAGCGACAATTTTGGCGATCTGCTGCGTTTGGTGCCGGAGACTTATGCCGAATCTCTCGAAGGATTCCAGTCCCGGGGCACCCTCGACCTGGGCGGTACGGTACAGGGACCCGTAACGAGCGACTCCATCCCCCGCTTTGATGTTCGTGTCAACGTGCAGGACGGCTACCTGAAAGACCCCGACCTGCCTCAGGCCATCGAAGATATCCAGATTGGCGCCAATGCCACCAATGAACTGGTAACCATCCAGGCATTCAATGCCACGGCGGGCGCCAACACCCTCAACGGTTCGGGTACCCTCAACGAGCCGCTGGAAGATGACGGGACCTTTGATATGAATTTTGTGGCCGATGTGGACCTGTCCACGGTACACCAGTTTTATGATATTTCCGACTTTGACATTGAGCAGCTGGATGGTCAGCTGGATATCGATGCCACGGCCAAAGGCCAGCTCGATCAGCCGGAAAACGCTGCATTCGACGGAAAGGCTCTGCTTGCCGACGGCCTGCTCAAATACCAGGATGTGCCGGAAGCGATCCGGAACATCAATATCGATGCTGCGGGCACGCAGGAGCTTTTTACCATCCACAGCCTGAGCCTGCAGGCCGCCCAAAACAACTTTTCGGCAGAGGGACAAATACGGCAGCTGCTGGACGAAAGCAGCCGGCAGGTCAATAATATGAATACAAACCTGCAGTTCGACCTGGCAACCATCAAGGATTTTTACCCCATCGACGAGGATACGCTGCGCCTGGGAGGAACACTCACGGCACAGGCCACCCTGGACGGGCGGGCCGACCAGATTGAGCGGGCGGTCCAAAGCGGGAGTATCAACCTGGAGAATGGCTTTGTCGATTACCGGGAATTTGATGTCCCCTTCCGAAACATCACCCTGGAGTCGGTCCTCCAAGGTCCCCGCATGACCATTGTGGAGGGCGGGTTTCAAAGCGGCGATAACAGCGTGCAGGTTAGCGGGATCGTCAACAATTACCTGAGCGAGGACCGGGACCTGAACCTGAAGGCCGAGGGCAGTGCCCGGCTGCAGGAGATCAGCAACTATTATGAACTGGAACCGGATATCACCGACCTTACCGGGGATGCCGACTTTAACCTAAGCATCCGGGGACCGGCCAATGCGCCCGCGGACATGGCTTTTTCGGGTAGTTTGTCCGTACAAAACGCGACGATGTCGGGCGAATCCCTGCGGGAGCCGGTAAAAGATCTGAATGGTACGTTTACGCTGACGCCCCAAAAAGCGACGCTCGGCCAGCTCACCTTCAACATGGGATCATCCGACCTGGATGTCGAGGGGGCGCTTAGCAACTATATGGAATACCTGAAAGAGGAGGCGGATCGCGCGACTACCCCGCAGCTGACCGGTCAGGTTCGCAGCACCTATTTGGATCTGGATGAGCTGATTGACTGGAGCGATACCACCTCAACCTTCAATCTTGAGCTGCCGGACCTCAACGGTAATTTCAGCGCGCAAATTGACCGCTTCAAGATCACGGGGGTTACGATGCGCAACCTGCAGGCCAGGGCCACCTCGACCCCCTCCCAGATCAATCTTACGCAGGCGAATGTAGAGCTCTTCGAGGGAGAAGCCAGCGGCACCATGGTCTGGGAAATCCCGGGCGACCGGCCCTCCACGTTTAACTTCAAGGGGACACTCGACAGCCTTCGCCTCGAATCGTTTTTCGCGGAATATCCCATCCTCGGGCGGGACAGCCGGTTTCACAACTATATCACCGGTACGTTCAGCACCGATATTGATTACACCACAGAAATCGACACGGAACTGAATCCCCTGATTCCCACCACCGTGTTAAACGGTACCTTTGGCATGAGCAAGGCGCAGATACAAAATCATCCCCTGCAGGAAGGAATTGCCGGATTTACCAGGATTAATACCCTCCGCGACGTGGCCCTTGACCAGTGGGAGAGCACTATTTCGGTAGAGGACAACATCCTCACTATTTCTGAGCTGACGCTTACCAGCAGCGACATCGGGATGGAGCTGAACGGCACTCAGCACCTGCAAACCGACCAGATCGATTTTAAGGTCTCCGTCCTCCTGCCCGGACGCTTTAAACAGACCATCGCCCCCGTTATTACCAAGCAGGCGGCCAACGCCCTCACCCGAGACAACGGCACCATTATGGTCCCCCTGCAGATCACCGGCACCTACGGGAGCCCCTCGGTCCAGCCCGACCAGGGCGTGATCAAGCCGATCGTCAGGGAATATCTGAAGGACAAGGCCGGGAATACGATCCGGGACCTGTTCGGCCGCGATAACGAGGAAGAGGAGGAGGCTCAGCCCGATACGGCGACAGCTGATACTTCATCTGCCACCACCCCGAACTGATATAAGAACGCGGAGACCGAAGATCCTCAACCTCAACCCCACTATTTTGCTTCTTTGGACGGAATAACTGGACCAATGGCATAACTGGTTGCCCTGTACACAACACTTTTTTCTTAAAAATACAGTAAATAGGCAGTAGCCGGTACGCTTCCGTGTCAGCCCGCAAGCAAGCAGACCATACTGTCAACTCTCCACGGTAAGCGTTATCTTAGCATGCATTGATATTCGAAGCCGGATGGTCACTGCCGAATTTCCCGGCGGGCAATCCGGGCTAACACTATTTCACCTGAGTATTAATAAGCAACTATTTGATGGACGATCTGCATATTTACAACACCCTGAGCCGGCGCAAAGAAAAGTTTAACCCCATCACCGACCATTTTGTCGGAATCTATGTCTGTGGTCCCACCGTCTACGGCGACCCGCACCTGGGACACGCCAAAAGCTATGTCTCCTTTGACGTGGTCGTCCGCTACCTCCGCTATCTCGGCTACCAGGTACGGTATGTGCAAAATATCACCGATGTGGGACATCTAACCGACGATGCCGACCAGGGGGAGGACAAGCTTGAGAAACAGGCGAAAATAGAGCAGCTCGAGCCGATGGAAATTGCCGAGAAGTACACCTACAACTACTTCCGCGACATGGATAAGCTGGGCGTGCGGCGTCCTGATATCTCCCCCCGGGCGACGGGGCACATTATCGAGCAGATCGAGATGGTCAAGAAGCTGCTGGAAAACGGACACGCCTACGAGGCCAACGGCAATGTCTATTTCGATGTGTCCTCCGCCGAAGATTACGGCAAGCTCAGCGGACGCGCAGTGGAGGAGCAGGAAAGCGGCACGCGCATTGAGACGGCCAGCGACAAGCGGGCGCCCGAGGATTTTGCCCTCTGGAAAAAGGCCGATGACGGACATCTTATGAAATGGCCTTCGCCGTGGGGACTCGGCTACCCGGGCTGGCACGTGGAGTGCTCGGCGATGTCGACCAAATACCTGGGAGAGCATTTCGATATCCACGGGGGGGGGCTGGATAACCAGTTTCCCCACCACGAGTGTGAGATCGCCCAGAGCGAAGGCGCCTTCAACCAGCCGTTCGCCAACTACTGGATGCACAACAATATGGTAACGCTGGAGGGACAAAAAATGGGTAAGTCGCTGGGCAATGCTATTTCACTGGACCAGTTTTTCTCAGGCGACCATGATCTTCTGAGCCGGGCGTGGGACCCGCAGGTCATCCGCTTCTTCCTGCTGCAAAGCCACTACCGGAGCACCACCGACTTCTCGGAGGAGGCGCTCAGCGGGGCGGAAAACGGCCTGCGCAACCTGCAGGAGATGCTTGGGGAGATCGACGCCGCAGAGGACGGATCCGGCAAGCGCTATCCCGTGGAAGAGCTCCAGAGCTCACTGGAAGCGAAACTGAACGACGATTTTAATACCGCCCAGTCTATCGCGGTGCTGTTTGAAGAGCTCAAAAAGATTCGCAAACAGATAAACCAGGACCACACCCCGGAAAATATCGGGGAGATAAAACAGCTTCTCCATGATTTTGTGGACGGCGTACTCGGCTTATGGCCCGAGGCCGGGGATTCGGCGAGCGGGACCGGCACAGATAAGACCGAACAGCTGGTGGAGCTCCTGATTGATATCCGAAACAATGCGCGCCGGGAAAAGAATTTTGAACTGGCCGACGCTATCCGGGACCGGCTCAACGAGATGGGCATCAAACTCATGGACAATCCCGGCGGCACGGAGTTTACCATCAAAAAGAGCTGAGTTTTTATACTTGTTACCTATTAACCGTTACATGTTATTTTGCAATCATTGATTCTTTTCACCGCTGCGTGACCCTGACAACCAACGAGCGGCTCCTTATTCTCACTTTTCACGACTAATTAACGAAACCTTATGCAACAATCCGATCATATTGTATGGAGTGCCGACCCCATAGCCTTCAGCATCGGCACCCTTGAACTGCCGTTCCCTTTAGCTATCTGGGGGATCGTCGCTGCATTCGTATTCATCTACCTGGGCTATCAAAAATTGGTCCCCGAGGATCTGCCTCGCGGTGAAGAGCCGGATGTGCCCATGTGGAAATTCTGGGGCATGGTTATCGGCTCGTTTGTAGTGGGACAGCTTCTCTTTTTAGTACTGCCCTCTCCCACCGTCAGCGAGATCGGACCCATCGAGCCGCGGTGGTACGGCCTGCTTTTTGCTTCGGCCTTTGTGGTCGGGTACCTGCTGATGCGCAACATGTACGAAACGGCCGGGCGCACGCAGGAGGAACTGGATAAACTGCTGACCTACGTTCTGATCGGGACGGTCATAGGCGCCCGGCTCGGACATGTGCTCTTTTACGACCCGGCCTTTTATTTCCGCTATCCCTTCCAGATCCTGGCCATCTGGAACGGGGGACTGGCCAGTCACGGGGCCGCCATAGGCATCCTCCTGGCGATGTACCTTTACATCAAAAAGATTCGCGATATGAATTTCCTGTGGATCGCCGACCGCGTGGTGATCGTCGTCGCTATCGGGGGCGCTTTTATCCGCACCGGCAACTTTGTGAATTCCGAAATCATCGGCAAGCCTTCCGAACTCCCCTGGGCCATAATCTTTGAAAATGCCCATGGCCTCAGCGCTGCCGAGCAGATGATGCCGCGGCATCCCACCATGCTCTATGAAGCCGTGCTCTGCGTCATCATTTTTGTTATTCTCTGGGGCCTCTATAAAAAATACCGCTCGCAGCCTCCCGAGGGATCCATATTCGGACTCTTCCTCGTCATGTTATTCAGCGGACGATTTCTGCTTGAATTTACGAAAATAAACCAGGCGGCCTTTGCAGGCCAGTGGTCCATAAATATGGGACAGTGGCTCAGTCTTCCCCTCATCATTATCGGCGCCTGGCTGCTTGCCAAAAAAGTAAGCTGGTCTCAGGCTTCAATAAATATGGATTAGACATAATAGCAAGGAAATAGTACTTTCCAGTAAAATGGATTAACCCATTCATCTCAGACAAACTTTTACAGGAATATGAAATCATTAGAGCCGGACATTCAGGATACAATCAACCAGTGGCTGAAGGGCAATTACGACGAAGAGACCAAAACCGCAATCAGGGAAAAACTGCAGCAGAAAAAATTCAAGGAGCTGACCGACGCGTTCTATAAAGAGATGGAATTCGGCACGGGGGGCATCCGCGGTATTATGGGCGTGGGACCCAACCGCGTCAATAAGTACACTTTTGGGATGGCCACCCAGGGTTTCAGCAATTTCCTGAAAAAGAACTACCCGGATGAACAGATCAAGGTGGTGATCGCGCATGACTGCCGCAATAACTCGGAGAAGCTGGCCCGTGTGGTGGCCAATATTTTTTCGGCCAACGGCATCTATGTGTACCTGTTCGAGGGACTGCGCCCCACCCCCGAACTTTCTTTTGCCATCCGTGAGCTTGGCTGCCAGGGCGGGGTCATGCTGACCGCCTCTCACAATCCCAAGGAATACAACGGCTACAAAGCCTACGGGTCGAACGGGGGACAGCTGGTGTCCCCGCATGACAAGATGGTAATGGAGGAGGTCCAGCAGATAGGGAGCGTGGACAAGGTGAATTTCGAAGGCGACGAAGAGCGTATTGAGATGATTGGCCGGGAGATGGACGAAAAATACCTGGACGCCCTTGCAGACCTTTCGATATCGCGGGAGGCCATCCGGCGGCAAAAAGACCTGAGCATCGTCTTCTCTCCCATACACGGGACCTCCGGCGTGCTGGTCCCCCCCGCCCTTGAGCGGTACGGGTTCGAGAACGTATCCTATGTGGAAGAGCAGATGAGTTACGACGGCAATTTCCCGACGGTGGAATATCCCAATCCCGAAGAGAAGGAAGCGCTTTCGATGGCGCTGGATAAAGCCCGTGACATTGACGCGGAACTGGTCATGGCGACCGACCCGGATGCCGATCGCGTGGGCATTGCGGTAAAGGATCACCACGGGGAATGGACCCTGCTTAACGGAAACCAGACGGGCACGCTGATTATCCACTACATGCTCGATGCCTGGCAGCAGGCCGATAAACTCACCGGCAACGAATATATCGTCAAAACGATTGTCACCTCCTATCTCATCGATCGCATTGCGGATCATTACGGTGTCGCCTGCTATAATACCCTGACAGGCTTCAAGTATATCGGCGAGCTGATGACCGAGCTCGAAGGCAAACAGCAATTCATTGCAGGCGGGGAAGAAAGCTACGGCTACCTCATCGGTGATCATGTGCGCGACAAGGACGCCGTCGTTTCTGCGGTAATCATTGCCGAGATGGCCGCTTTCTATAAAGACAACGGAAGCAGTCTCTACGAGGCCCTGCTCGATATCTACGAGGAGTACGGCTATTTCAGGGAGCGGATGGTTTCCGTCTATAAAAAAGGCCGGGAGGGCGAACGGGAGATCCGGGAAATGCTGGCCCGTTACCGGCAAAATCCCCCCTCCGAACTCGGCGGCTCCCGCGTCATCACCATCAAGGATTACAAAACGCAGGAAGAAAAAAACCTCATTTCGCAGGCCGTGTCGGACATCGACCTGCCGAGTTCCAACGTCCTCCAGTTCATTACCGAGGAAGGCTCCATGGTGACCGTTCGTCCCTCGGGCACCGAACCCAAGATCAAGTTCTACTGCAGCGTCAACACCGACCTCCCGGACAAGAGTCAGTACGAAGACATCACCGGTCGGTTAGAAAATAAAATCGACACGATCATCGCCGATCTCACGGGCGGGGATTGATACCTGGTAACGGATACTGGTCAGTTGGTATTTGTACGGTTTCCCGATATTTAATTACCTTCGGAAGTCAAAATATTATTCCCAACACCCAGTATTCAGCCATGACCTATTTGCTACAGAATTCTTCTCATTCCAAACTCTTTGTGTTTCTTCTGCTGCTGACCGCTCTCCACTTCCCGGAGCAGGGACAGGGTCAGGCCCAAGCCCAAAATCAGATCCAGACTCAAACAGAGTCTAAGACACAGGCTCAAACTCAAGCACAGATCCAGAGCCAGTATCAAGCCCAGACCCGAACACAAACACGACGTCAAACCCCACCACGGGCCCAGGCACCAAACCAAATCCAGTCCCAAGATCAAGCTCAAATACAGGGGCAGACCAGTACACGGGACCAAATTCAGGTACAATTCCAAAGCCAAACCCAGGAACCGGGCCGAATTCAGACAAGATACCCAGTCCGAGCACAAGCCCGGGCCCAGACCCAGCCCCCGGAAAAAGAACGGTATTCCAATATTAAAGAGGCACTCTATAACAGCGAGCTGCGCAGTTCAAACGGACCCCGTAACGTCAAATGGATCGATGAGGGGGACCGCTACTCCTATATGCAGCGAAATGAGGAAACCAACAGTATGGAGATCCGGGCCTATGATCCCGCTGCCGAAGAGGATGTGCTCATTTTTAACGCCGAAAATCACACCTTTCCCGGCGCCGATTCAACCTTTGAATACTCCTCTTTCCAGTGGTCCGAGGATTCCAAATTCCTCGTCTTCCAGTCCAACTTCCGTCCTGTCTACCGCCGCTCGGGTATTTCGGACTACTACCTCTACTCGGTGGAAGAGGAAACCCTGGAACTGCTGGTCGAGGATGCCCGCACCGCCGAACTGTCCCCCGACGGACAAAAAATCGGCTATGAACGCGATGGGGACCTCTTTGTTTATACCCTTGAAACGCAAGAGGAGCAACAGCTGACGGACAGCGCCGGGGAATATTTTTACAACGGGCGTTTCGGCTGGGTGTATGAAGAGGAATTCGGGCTGGCGCAAGCCTGGGAGTGGTCGCCGGACAGCCGGTATATCGCCTACTGGCAGGTGGATGAACGCGAGGTCCCTATTTTCCAAATGACCGACTACGAGGATCAGCATCCCGACTATGAAACGATCCCCTACCCCAAAGTGGGCGACCAAAATCCCTCGGTCAGAATCGGCGTGGTGGAGGTCGCATCGGCTGATAAGCAGTGGATAGGCATCCCCGAAGACGGCTATATCCCGCGGCTCTACTGGACCTCCCGGGAGGGACAGCTTGCCGTGGTGCATCTCAACCGCCCGCAAAATCACCTGAAGCTTTTTTTCAGCGACGTGCGCAGCGGCCACAGCGAGCTGAT